>DASXMK010000262.1:0-2534 GCA_036495705.1 Caulobacteraceae bacterium
GATGTTCTGCGTCGCAATACCTTGGTGCTGACCCGGGACGCGGTCGAGGCCATTCGGGTGCGCTTCCAGGTCGAGGAGGTTGCGTGATGGCCGTCACGACGCACCACTATGACACCATCCTTTCCCCGGTGATCACCGAGAAGGCGACCCTGCTGGCTGACCACAACAAGGTCGTGTTCCGGGTGGCCATGGATTCGACCAAGGAAGACATCGCCTCAGCCGTGGAGCAGCTGTTCAAGGTCAAGGTGGTGAAGGTCAATACCCTGATCCAGAAGGGAAAAACCAAACGCTTTCGCGGACACGCGGGGCGCAGGTCCGACGTAAAGAAGGCCATCGTCACCCTCGAGGAAGGCCAATCCATCGACATCACGACGGGCATGTAGGTCATGGCGCTCAAACAATTCAATCCGACTTCGCCTTCCCGCCGCGGCCTGGTCCTGGTTGACCGCAAGGAGCTGCACAAGGGGCGTCCCGAGAAGAGCCTGGTCGAGGGACTGACCAAGACCGGCGGCCGCGGCGGCGGCGGCCGCATCGCGGTGCGGTTTCGCGGCGGCGGAGCCAAACGGCTGTACCGGGTGGTCGACTTCAAACGCCGCAAATGGGGCGTGGCGGCAGTCGTCCAGCGCCTCGAGTACGATCCCAACCGCACCGCCTTCATCGCCCTGGTCAAATATGCCGACGGTGAGCTGGCCTATATCTTGGCCCCGCAGCGCCTGGCCGCCGGCGACGAGGTCATCGCCGCCGAAAAGGTTGACGTGAAGCCCGGCAACGCTTCGCCCCTGCGTGGCCTGCCGATCGGCACTATCATCCACAATGTCGAGCTGAAGCCCATGAAGGGCGGACAGATCGCTCGCTCGGCGGGGACCTACGCCCAACTGGTCGGGCGCGACGCGGGCTACGCCCAGATCCGCCTGAACTCCGGTGAGCTGCGGATGGTCCAGGACAGCTGCATGGCCACGGTCGGCGCAGTGTCCAACCCGGACCACATGAATGAAGTGCTGGGCAAGGCCGGGCGCGTGCGTCACATGGGCCGTCGCCCCCACGTCCGCGGCGTGGCCATGAACCCGATCGACCACCCGCACGGCGGCGGCGAAGGCCGCAGCTCAGGCGGTCGCCACCCGGTCACGCCCTGGGGCAAGCCCACCAAGGGACGCAAGACCCGATCCAACAAGGCCACGGACAAGTTCATCATCCGTAGCCGTCACGTAAAGAAGGCGCGCTAGCGATGACCCGCTCGGTTTGGAAGGGTCCGTTCGTCGACGGCTATCTGCTCAAGAAGGCGGACGCCGCTCAGGCTTCGGGCCGCAAGGAAGTGATCAAGACCTGGTCGCGTCGCTCGACCATCATGCCCCAGTTCGTCGGCCTGACCTTCGGCGTCCACAACGGCCAGAAGCATGTGCCGGTCCTGGTCGGCGAAGACATGGTCGGCATGAAGTTCGGCGAGTTTGCTCCGACCCGCTACTTCCCGGGCCATGCGGCCGACAAGAAGGCCAAGAGGAAGTAGGATGAGCAAGAAGTCCAAACTTCGGCGCTTGAAGCCTGTCGAGGCGATGAGCAAGGTGCGCTCGCTGCGCACGGGCGCGCGCAAGCTCAACCTCGTCGCCCAGTCCATCCGTGGGCTGAAGGTGCAGCGCGCCCTCAACGAACTGGAGTTCAGTCCCAAGCGCATCGCCGGCGATGTGCGCAAGGCCCTCTATTCGGCCATCTCCAACGCCGAGAACAACCACAATCTCGACATCGACAATCTGATCGTCGCCGAGGCTTTTGTGGGCAAGAACCTGACCATGAAGCGCTTTTCGGCGCGGGCGCGCGGACGCTCGTCGCGGATCGAGAAGCCCTTCTCCGAGATCACCATCGTTGTCCGCGAACTTGGCGAGGCGGCCTGATGGGTCAGAAAGTCAATCCAGTCGGCCTGCGGCTTGGCATCAACCGCACCTGGGACAGCCGCTGGTTCGCCAGCGGTCCGGAGTACGCCCGGCTGCTGCACGACGATATGCGGGTGCGCAGCGCGCTCAAGAAGCGCCTGGCTCAGGCTGGTGTGTCGCGCATTATCATCGAGCGGCCGCACAAGCGCTGCCGGGTGACGATTTACGCTGCTCGGCCCGGCGTGATCATCGGCAAGAAGGGGGCCGATATCGAGAAGCTGCGCAAGGACCTCTCGGCCATGACCGAGGGCGAGGTGCACCTCAATATCGTCGAGATCCGCAAGCCCGAGACCGACGCCCAGCTGGTGGCCGAGAACATCGCCCAGCAGCTTGAGCGGCGCATCGCATTCCGCCGGGCCATGAAGCGCTCGATGCAGTCGGCCATGCGCCTGGGCGCCAAGGGCGTGCGGGTTGAGGTGGCCGGCCGCCTGGGCGGCGCCGAGATCGCCCGGGCCGAATCCTACCACGAGGGCCGTGTGCCCCGGCACACCCTGCGCGCGGACATCGACTACGGCTTCGCCGAGGCCCAGACCACCTATGGCATCATCGGCGTCAAGGCCTGGATCTTCAAAGGCGAGGTGCTGGAGCACGACCCGATGGCGCAGGACA
>DASXMK010000263.1:0-6613 GCA_036495705.1 Caulobacteraceae bacterium
CCGAGCGGGTCGAAAATCTGTGGGTAGGTGTTGGCGTTGCCGAAAGGCGGCGCCGAGATGCCGTAGCTGTTGGTGTCGATGATCGGCGGCGTGCGGTCGAAGACGTTGTTGACCCCGCCTCGGATCGTATAGCGGTCCCGAAGCTTATACTGGAACGACAGGTCGAAGTAGCTGAACGCCGGGATATGAGCGTCGGTCGGCAGGGTGTCCGGCGCGCCGGTCGGCGAGCTCTGCGCCAGAACCGCCTGGTTGGAATTAAAGTCCAGCGACGTTGGGCTGAGATAGCGCCAGGCCGCCGACAGGGTCAGGTTCCAGGGCGTGGTCCAGGTTACCCTCAGCTGGTGGCGGAAGCGCGGCGTCGGAGTCCCGCAGGTGACGCCGAAAAGGCCGGCGCAGTTGTAGGTCGGATTGCCGACCAGCGAGGTCGTGAGGCTGTGAACGTAGGTAAAGGTCAAGTTGAAGTCCAACGATCCATAGTCGCCGAGGTGCCAGTCGGAGAGCGACGCGCGGTAGTCGGCGTTGATGTCGACGCCATTGGTGCCAAGGGATTCGGCGTTGACGTTGGTCGACTTGACGAACGAGGTGCCGATGGCGCCCAGGAATCCGATGGGACTGCGCTGGATGCTCGCGCAATCCACGGCGATGTCCTGAACGGCGCACCCAGACAACACCAGCTGCGCCGGAATGGTGGTAATGGCGTTGTCGACCACGATGTGGAAATAGTCCACCGACAGGGAGAAGCCGCGGAAGAAGGTCGGAGTGAATACGCCGCCGAAAGAGTAGGTCTTGCCGACTTCCGGCGTGAGATCGGGATTGCCACCCTGCAGCAGAGCGCATTGCCCGGAAATGCACTTCGGGATGTTACCATATTCCGCTGGCGTCACACCGGTGTTCTCGCATTGGGCCAGGGTAAAGCTTGGAGTGGGGCCTGAGCACGGGTCGCCGCCGCCGAACAGATTGGTCTGGATCGGCGAGAACAGCTCATTGACAGTCGGCGCCCGGACCGCTCGCTCGTAAGAGGCGCGCAACCGCAGATCGGGAATGATCTGCCAGTCGACGCCCGCCTTATAGGTGTTGTTGCCGCCGCCGGACGTATAATCCGAATAACGGTACCCCCCCTCGAAGGTCAGGTCCTGAAAACCAGGCATGTTCTGAATGATGGGAATGCGGATTTCGCCGAAGATGTCCTTGTCGGACTGCGAGCCTTGCACCGGCACCGTGGTTCCCGTGCCCGAGACGTCGCCGCTCTGTTCGGTGAAATCCGGCGTGAAGATCAAGTATTCGCGGCGGTATTCAGCGCCGACCGAAATCCCCACCCCATCGCTGGCCCACGGCGACTTTATGCCATACTGGCCAAGATCGCCGGTGATGTTGCCGTTGACGACCTGCTGGCTGACAAAGCCGGAATCCTCGGAGGTGCCGCCAATGTAGCTGAGCGCCGCCGGGGTGACGCCGCCCGGGCTCCAGATGTTCCAGGGCACGCACGAGCCGCCCGAGGCGCACACCGGACCGTTCGGTCCCGGAATGACATTCAAAGCGTTGGCGATATGGCTGGTGAGCAGACCGCCGGTGTTGATATCGGTGAGGACCGTGCGGCCGTATTGCAGTGAGAAGTCGTAGGTCCAGCCTGAGCCAAGGTCGCCCTTGGCGCCGAACACGATGTTGTAGGACGTGTGCGTGGTGTCTGCGACGCGGGGTCCGCCTTCGACGTTCCGCCGGCCGATGTAGACCTCTCCGCTCTGTCCCGCCACGCCAGCTGCCGGGCCGCATATTGTATTGGCCTGGGCGCTGGAGAGAAGCGGGTCGTTGCAGGGGATAGCAAAGGAGGTGCCGGCGAAGGCGGCCGAGGGGCCCAACTGGGCGACCGTGTGATCGTCCAGGAACATGAACTGCGAATAGACGTCCAGCCAGGGGGCGATCTCGTAGTGTGAGAACTCGCCTGCCGTGTAGCGTTCGTCGGCGCGCTGCAGGAACTGGAACGGCGCGAAGTTGAAGTCGAGGGCGGAGGAGTAGGGGGGCAACCTTCCGCCCACAGGGGTCCCGAGAATTGCAAAAGTAGGTAGACCCGGGGCAAGCCCAGGTCCGCCGACAACGTTCAAGCGACCCGTGGCGCTGTTGGACGAGCCGAGGCAGTATTGCTGGCTGTTGTCGCTGGTGTTGGTCGCGAGGCTGCACTTGCTCCAGTCATAGGTGCCCTGATTGACCGCTGAGATGTGAGTGTAGCCCAGATAGAATTCGACGTTGCCCTTGTCGTCCGGCGTATTGGCGCCGCCGGTGATGGTGGTGGTGTAGCGCGAACCTGCCCACACAGAGCCGCTCGGCAGGTTGGTGTTCGGCAGGCCAAAGCTCTCGGAGACGGCGTTGGCCGCGCGGGCTTGCTGGCTGTTGTTGTCGTGTTCGCCGATCGAGAATTCGGAATCGATCTGCAGGCCCTGGAAGTCCTTCTTCATGATGAAGTTGACGACCCCGGCCACGGCGTCCGAACCATAGACGGCCGAGGCGCCGCCGGTGAGCACTTCCACGCGGTCGATCAGGGCTGGCGGAATCATGTCGATGTCGGCGGCGGAAACCAAGGGGTCGCCCGGGTTGGCGCGCTTGCCGTTGATGAGCACCAGAGTGCGCGTGTTGCCCAGACCGCGAAGGTCGATGGTCGAGGTGCCGCTGGAGGCGTTGGTCTCAAACACGCCGAAGTCGGCGAAGGCCTGAGGCAGGTTGTTGATCAGGTCTTCGACGTTGGTCGTGCCTTGGAGCTTGATGGCTTGGTTGTTGACCGTGGTGACCGGGCTGACGCTGGTCAGGTTCTTCGACGGGATGCGCGAACCGGTGACCACCAGTTCCTGGACGCTTGTCGTCGCCGGCGCCGGCGCAGCGGTTTGCGCCTGGGCGGCGGTCACGGAGACAGCCGCCAGGGCGACGCCGGAAATCATGGACGACGCCATCAGGCGCGTACGCATGGTTTGAGTGGTCAAGTGAGAATCCTCCATTCAGCCCTTGGTGGCCGTTGAGCGGCGCTGGGCACGAGCGCAAAGGGTTCCGGGCAGACAATCCCCCCCGGATAAGCGGCACTTAGGATCGCGCGGCCGAATCGGTCAACGCGGATTACGTGTCTGTAATGGTGATCGTGGCTGGCCTGTCACTTTCCGGTCACAGATTTCGCGATCTCGCGGCGGCCGCGCAAATTTTCGCCGTCACCGAGAGGGATTCGGGGTTTCCTCTGATGGCTTATGCGAGATTGCGCGTGCGTCGCGACCGGTCTTGAATGACGCGGCCGAAACAACTGCATCGCGAGGGGGCCCAATGCCGAGAACATCGACCGCATTCATCGCCCCCATGTTGCTCACAGTGGCCACTTTTGCCGGCGGCGCCGGCCCCAAGCCGATCGCCAGTCCGGCGGTGGTCCAGAGCCTTCTCGATTGCCGCAAACAGGCGGACAATGCCGAGCGCCTGGCCTGTTACGACAAGGCAGCCGCGGCGATGGAATCCGCCACCGCCAGCGGCGATCTGGTGTCGATCGACCGCGAGCAGCGGCGCGCGGCGCGCCGTCAGGCGTTCGGCTTCACCTTGCCGTCCCTGTCCTTCCTCGAGCGCGGCGAGAAGCCGGAGGAGGCCGATCGAATTACCGCCACCGTGGCCAGGGCCAACCTGGACGCCAACGGGAAATGGATCATCCAGCTCGAAGACGGCGCGGTCTGGCGCCAGACCGAGGTTCAGGATCTGGGGCGTGAGCCGCGCAAGGGCTCGAAGGTGGTGATTACAAAAGGCTTGATGGGCGGCTACTTCCTGACCATCGACGGCCAGGGCGCCGGCAAGGCCAGGCGCGAAAGCTGATCGGGCTTCGATGACCCAATTTCGCTCAGTCACCGCGGCGTTCGCGGTCAGCCCGCAGATCGGGCCGGAGGAGGTCGCGGCGGCCAAGGCGATGGGCTTCACGCTCATCATCAACAATCGCCCGGATGGCGAATCGCCGGACCAGCCCCCAGGAGCCGAGATCGAAGCGGCCGCGCGGGCTGCCGGGCTGGATTACGCCGCCATTCCGGTGACCGGCCGGCCGACGCCGGATCAGGCCCGGGCCGTTTCAGACGCGGCCTCGCGAGGCAAGGCGCTGGCCTATTGCCGCTCCGGCAACCGATCGATCATGTCCTGGGCGCTGGGCGAATTGGCGGCAGGCGCCCACTCACGGGACGAACTGCTGCGCCTGGCCGCGGCGGCGGGCTACGATCTTGGCGGCGTGCTGCCGCGCCAGTGAGGCGGCCGTTCAGTGCGAGCCGGTTAAGCCGGCCGGAGGGGCGAAATCGCGCTGACGGCGGGCGTCTAGCGACTGGGCCTCCCAGTCGGACTTCTTCATGCACACCCGCTTGCCGCCCAGACGGCTGCCGATCGGCGTTTCGGTCTTGCAGACTATCTTGTCGTCAGGGTTCGCCTTGACGGTGGCCGGAGCGCCAGTGGTGGCCTGGGCGCCCGCAGTCGGATTGGCCGGCGATTCGCTGGCCGCCAGGGCCGCGGTCGTGGTGGCGATGAGGATGGCGGGAAGGGCTAATCGGGTCGCAATGGACATGCACAACTCCCAAGTTGGCCGACCCTACCTAGGTGAATGCATGCGGGTTTGGTAGCCTCCCGCGCGGCAATAAGGAGCGGTTTGTGAGCTTTGGCCCAAAGATCGAGAGCCTTGGCGCTCATTACCCGAGCCGCGCAGAGCGCGTCGCCGACCGCTGGGTGCATGTGGCCGGGCTGACCGCCGGTGGCGTCGGCGGTCTGACATTGCTTGGCCTGTCCCTGGGGCTGGGGCGCCTGGGCCAGACGACCGCGGTAGCGGTCTATGCCGCGTGCCTGATGGCCATGTTCGCCTGTTCGGCCGCCTACAATCTCGCCAGCGCCCGTCGCCAGCCACTGCTGCGCCGGTTTGATCATGCCGGCATCTTCCTGATGATCGCCGGCTCGTACACGCCGTTCACCACCCAAAGCCTGACCGGGGCCTGGGCCGTCGCGATGACCGCGACGGTATGGGGGCTGGCGCTGGCGGGGGTGGCGGGAAAGTTGCTCCTGCCGGGCCTCGGCCGCCGCTTCTGGGTGGCCCTGTACCTGGCCCTCGGCTGGATCGCGGTCGTTGCGGTCAAGCCGCTGCTGGCGACGGTGTCGCTCCTGGCGCTGCTGCTTCTGCTGGCCGGAGGCCTTGTCTACTCGGTGGGCGTGATCGTCTACGTGCGCCGCAGTCTGCCGTTTCGCCGCGCTATCTGGCACGGCTTCGTGATTGCCGCCGCCGGCATTCAGTACGCCGCCATCCTCATCGGCGTGGTGCTCCCGCCGCGGCCTTGAGGCCGCCGGCGCGGATGAACGAAAGGTGACCCGCGCCGTTCAAGCCGGGTTCACTGGCGAGTGCGTAGAGGGGGATCAACAGGCTCGCCCTGTCCACCTTTAGGAGACGCACGATGAAGCGCCTGATCCTGTCCGCCGCCGCGGTCGCCTTGCTGGGCGGCCCGGTTATCGCCCAAGACAATCAGAACCAGGACCGACACGACCAAGGCCAGCACGGTCACCCGAACAACGCCGCGCCCGCCCGGTCCTACACACCGTCCAACCGCGGTGCACAAAGTTCCGCTCCTGCCTATCGGCCACCGCAGGGCGCCTACGCCCCGCCGCGAGGCTATGCGCCGCAGAACCGTCCCATGACTCAGGGCGCCCCGGCGTATCGGCCAAACACGAACGGCCAGTACAACGGCTACCGTCCCGGGACTTCCGCCGGTCAATATCAAGGCTACCGGTCGGGCCAAAATCAAGGATACCGCTCGGGCCAATACCAGGGCTATCAGTCAGGCCAGCACCAGGGCTATCGGTCAGGCCAGTACCAAGGCTATCGGTCAGGCCAGTACCAAGGCTATCGCCAATACCAGGGCAACACCTGGAATAGCGGACGAAACCTCACCGGTGACTGGTGGCGCGGCCGCCGCGGCTGGGAGAGCTATGAAGGCCGCCGCAACGGCTTCTGGTTCGCACCCGGCTGGGGGTACTACAGCGTCGATCCGCGGTGGTACGGCTACGACTGGGAAGTGGGCGCCATCGTGCCCTACGAGTTCCGCAGCTACTATGTGACCGACCCGTACGACTATGGGCTGCCGCCGGCTCCCTACGGGTGCGCTTGGATCTTCCTCGGCGACGAGATCGTCCTGATCGACCTGAACACCGGCGCGATCATTCAGATCGCCGACACCTACTGAACACTCGGCGCCCCTCGGTCTAGCGAGGGGCGCTTGCCTGCCGGCGGGAAGGGCCGTCGAGGGGTCAGCTACCACGGCCGATCGAGATTCTCGGCCCGGAGCCAATGGATGGTAGACGCCACGTTATCCAGACGCGCTTCGAGGCGCGTGGTTTCGTTGTCGGTGAGCTGGCCGCCATGGTGATCGCGCATCCCGTCTTCGTCGTGGCGGATGTCGCCCAACTCGTTCCGAACCCGGTCATACTCTGAATGGGCCAGCGAGCCGTCATCCCGGGACCGATCGATACGCTCCCGCAGCCAATCCTCACGCTGTTTCAGGGTCCAGTCGCCGTGGGTCGGCGAGGCGACTCCGTGCTCGTAAGGTTGGGCGTTGACCATGGTTGCAGGCGCGAAACCAACCAG
>DASXMK010000264.1:0-3705 GCA_036495705.1 Caulobacteraceae bacterium
GATCGCCTGGCGCGCCGAGGACAGCGACCTCGGGCGCCGGCTCCTGGCCGGCGGCGGCGGCCTGCATGTGGCGGGGCGTCTGAAGGCCAACGAGTGGAACGGGCGCGTCACCGTGCAGCTGGAAATCGAAGACGCTGCCGACCCGCGCCGGCTCGACGACTGACCCGGTTGCGGCAGCCTGGCCAATGGGTTGCGTGGCGACAGGGTGGTCGATATATCCGCAGCCTTCGCGCCGAAGCGGGCCCTTCGTCTATCGGTTAGGACATCAGATTTTCAATCTGGGAAGAGGGGTTCGATTCCCCTAGGGCCTGCCACGACCCGGCTCTCCAAACGCCGCTCACGGACGACTTGAAGCGTTGCGGCAAATCATCGCGCCCGACCCTGCCAGCGTTGACGACCGCCCAATTTAGACCACATTTGGGCAAACGCCGCTGCCCAGCCGCGTACGTCGGGGGCAGCCGGTTCGAGGGGCATATGTCTGAAGTAGATTCTGCGGCTCAGGAGCCGCACCAGGAACTGGTGCGCATCACTGGGCGTGTGAAGTGGTTCGATGTGGGTAAAGGCTACGGTTTCATCATTCCCGATGACCCGAGTCAGACCGACATGCGCGACGTCCTCATGCACGTGACCTGCCTGCGCAACGCCGGCCATGACCATGCCCTCGAGGGGGCGACCGTCGTGTGCGACGCGGTTCGCCGGGCCAAGGGTTGGCAGGTGGCCGACATCGTCGAACTGGACGAGAGCACGGCCCAGGTGCGCGACGAGCGACCTCGCCGGGCATCGGATGATGAGGCGCACCGCAGCCATCGCGAAGCGGCTCCGGTGGGAGCGCGGCGCCGATCGACCGCGGACCCCGCCTGCGCCAACGGACCCCTGCAGGGGGCCAAGGTGAAATGGTTCAATCGGACCAAGGGCTATGGCTTCGTGGTCAGGGACGCCGAGCCGGGCGACATCTTCGTTCATATCGAGACGCTCAGGCGCGGGGGCCTGGAAGACCTGCAGCCGGGCGAGGATGTGCTCGTGCGTTTTGCCGAAGGTCCCAAGGGGTTGGTTGTCGCGGAGATCGAACTGGGTCAGGCTTAAGGCCATTCCGAGCCTAAGGAGGCCTGCCCTGACCTTAGCTGTTCGCGTATTCGGAATCGCGCTCGCGCTTGCGGCGACGCTCGCAGGCCAGGCCCAGGCGCGGAGTCTGCCCGTCGAGCCGCTCGACATCGTCACCGCGCACGGCGTCCATCACTTCCGCGTCGAGGTCGCCGACACCGACGCCGCCCGTGAACGCGGGTTGATGTACCGGCGGCGCCTCGGCGCCGACCGGGGCATGCTGTTCGATTTCAAGACCGTCCAGCCGGTGTCGTTCTGGATGAAGAACACCTACATCCCGCTCGACATGGTGTTCATCGGCCCCGACGGCCGCATCGTTTCGATAGCCAGGAATGCGACGCCGATGTCGGAGAGCCTGATTCCGTCAGCTGGCCCGGTGCTCGAAGTGCTCGAGCTGCGCGGCGGGCGGGCCGCCGAGATCGACGCGGCGCCGGGCGATACGGTCCGCGAACGGCGCAGCGGCCGGTGAACCGGAGCGAGGTTCCACCGCCTCCGCCTGGCTTCGAGCTGCAGACCGGCCGGGGCGCGTTCACGGCCCACAACGGACCCTATTTCCAGCGCCGCACGCCAGAAGGCGTTGAGCAGGCCTTCTACGCCCTGGACCGCCATTGCAACGGCCTGGGGCTGATCCACGGCGGCATGATCACCAGCTTTCTCGACGGGCTCCTGGCGGGCGCGGTCGGGCATGGCCTGGGTGTTAGGGCAGTCACCGTGCACCTGTCGGTCGACTTCCTGGCCATGGGCCGGGCAGGGGAGTGGGTCATCGGCCAGGCGCAACTCTCGCGTGCGGCGCGCGACATCGCCTTCGCCGAGGGTCAGGCGCGAGTGGGCGAGCTAGTGCTGGCCCGGGCCACCGGCGTCTTCAAGCTCATGCGCCGGCGCGGCGCCTGACGTTGCGAGCGCGCGGCGCGCGTGGCAAAGACACGCCGCTTCGGCTGACGGGGCGTGGCGCAGCCTGGTAGCGCATCTGCTTTGGGAGCAGAGGGTCGCAGGTTCGAATCCTGCCGCCCCGACCAGCCGGGAGTGGAGAGGACCATGCTCGCGCGCATCTATCGCCCGGCCAAGACGGCCATGCAGTCGGGCCGGGCCAACACCCGCTTGTGGGAGCTCACCTTCGAGCCGGCCTCGGCCCGCTCTCCCGATCCGCTGATGGGTTGGACGCAATCGACCGATATGAACGGCCAGGTGCGCCTGCGTTTCACGACGCGCGAGGAGGCCGTCGCCTACGCTCAGCGCCACGGCATTCCATTCGAGGTCACTCAGGATGCACAGAGTAAAAGAATCATAAGAGGTTACGCGGATAATTTCGCGTTTCACCGCAAACAACCCTGGTCGCACTAGCGTTCGACCCCGTAGCTCAACCGGATAGAGCATCCGCCTTCTAAGCGGACGGTTGCAGGTTCAAGTCCTGCCGGGGTCGCCAGGCATCAGCCCATCGCCGCGAAACCATCGGCGAGATCGGCGATCAGGTCATCCGGATCCTCCAAGCCCACCGACAGGCGCACCGTCGGCCCGGCGAACTTGGGCGGCCAGGTGCGAACCATGAATTGCGGATCGGCGTGGATGGCCAGGCTCTCGAAGCCGCCCCAGGAATAGCCGAGGCGGAACACACTGAGCGCATCCAGAAAGGCGTGCACCGCCGCGGTTGAACAGGGCTTGAGGACCAGGGTCAGCAGCCCCGCAGCTCCGGTGTAGTCGCGTTTCCACAGGTCGTGATCGATGTCGCCGGGCAGGGCGGGGTAAAGCACCTCAGCGACTTGCGGCCGGTCATTCAGCCAGTCAGCGAGCTTCAGGGCGCTGGCGAAATGCCGGTCCAGCCGCACCGGCAGGGTGCGCAGGCCGCGCAGCATCTGATAGGCGTCGTCGGGCGAGACCGACCAGCCGAAATCCCAGATCGCGTGATCGAGCGCCTCGCCCAGCGCCCGATCAGCCGTGGCGACCGCGCCCATGAACACATCGGAATGTCCCCCGACGTATTTGGTCAGGGCCTGGACGGAGAGATCGACCCCGTGCGCCAGCGGCTTGAACCAGAACCCGGCGGCCCAGGTGTTATCCATCAGGGTGAGAAGGCCGCGGGCTCGGGCGAGGCGGGCGATGGCCGGAACGTCCTGCATCTCGAAGCTCAGCGAGCCGGGCGATTCGATCACCAGCATGCGGGTCGCGGGACCCGCCATGGCGATGAGGTCGCTGGGGCTCGTCCTCGGGTCGAAATAGCGCGTGGTCACGCCAAACCGCTCGAGCACGCGGCTGCAGAAGCGCCGGGTCGGCTTGTAGACCGCATCCGTAACCAAGACCTCGTCGCCGGACTTGAGCACGGCCAGCATGGCCCCGGTAAGGGCGGCGAGGCCGGAGGGGAACAGGCGCACGCTGCTGGCGCCTTCGAGGTCGGCCAAGGCCTCGGCCAAAAGATCCTGAACCGCAAGGCCGGCGCGGCCATAGGTTACGGTGTCATCGTCGTAGAGGGCTGCGGCGCTTGGCAGGATGACCGTGGAACCGCGCTCGATCGGCGGTCCCACCGTGCGCCCATCGGGGGTCTGGCCGGCGTGGATCAGGCGGGTCGCCGCCCCTTTGAGCGTCTTGCTCATGCCTTAGGCCTCGCCGGTG
>DASXMK010000265.1:0-4659 GCA_036495705.1 Caulobacteraceae bacterium
CCGGGCTTCGGGCCGGATTCGGCCGCTGACGCCAACCGCCTCTACATCTGCCGAGGCGCGCCTTATCGCTGGCTGGTGGCCAACGCCGGACGGTTCGGTTTCGTTAACTACGCTTTCGAGCCGTGGCATTGGGAGTGGACGGGCGAGCCGATCTGACCCCCTCGAACTGGTACCGCCTCCCCGGTTCGAACGGGGGACCTCTAGATCCACAATCTAGCGCTCTAACCAGCTGAGCTAAGGCGGCCCCGGCCGGAAGGCCGTCGTTTAGGCGTGATCCCCGGGCCGATCAAGCTGGCCGGAGTCTCCTAAACAGCGAAACCCCGGAGGGCGACCTCCGGGGTTCGTGACGCTGTCCGGCGTCTATTCCTTGGGCAACTGGAATCGGATCGGGATGTTGATCTTGGCGCCACCCACAGGCTGACCATCCCGGGTCATCGGCCGCATTTTGAAGAGACGGGTCATCTTCAGGGCGGCGGTGCCAAAGCCCTGATCGGATGGATCCTCCGAACCGACTGAGCACTCTGTCAGAGTCCCTTGAGCCGTAACCGCGCAATTGAGGGTTGCGGATCCGGCCACGCCCAGGCGTTGCGCTCGATCGGGATAGTACTGCGCTAGATCCTCGGCGCTCGGGCGTCGCACCCAGTCCGGATTGGTGATCACCGTGGGCCGGGGCGGTGGCGGCGCCGGCGAGGCGACCACGGGCGGCGCGGGCGGCGGTGGCTTGGGGGCCTCCACCGGCTTGATGTACAGCGGCGGCGGGGCCGGGATATTCGGCGCCACGACCGCAGGCGGCCGCGGTTGAACCGGCGGCGGTGGCGGCAGGTTCTTCGGTGGCGGCGGAGGTGGAGGCGGTGGCGGCGGCGGCGGAGGCGGCTTGATCAGCTGGGCCTCGGTCTTCTCGTCGCTGTAGGACTGGTAGTGCGCCTTAAATTTCCACTGCCAAAGATAGAAACCGATGAGGGCGTGAATGGCTACCGAAAGGGCAATGGCGATGGTGATGCCATTGTTCCGCCTGGGCCTTGGCAAATCGAACGGGTTGTGAGTCGGGTGAGCGATGTCCACCGTTTGTGGCGCGACAGGGGGCGTCTCGGTCATTTCTTCAGTCCGGACTTATCCTCGCCGACGAGGGCCACGCTGTAGAAGCCATTGTCCTGGAGCTTGTTCATGACTCCCATGAAGTCCTGGTACAGGACGTCTTCGTCTCCACGGATGAAGATCCGCTCCTTGGTGGGATCGCGTGTTCCCACGGCCAATTTCAGATCATCGCCCAAGGTGTCGAGGTCCGATGCATTGTCGCCTACGAACACCCGCCCATCCTTCTTCAGTGAGATGTAGACAGGCTTCGGCGGATTCTTGGCCGGCTTCGCCATGGCGGGCGGCAACGTCACCTTGATCGTCACGCTGGCCAGCGGCGCGGCCACCATGAAGATGATCAACAGAACCAGCATCACATCCACGAACGGCGTGACATTGATATTGTGGTTCTGCGCGACGTCGTACCGGCCGCCGCTAGGCCCTGAGAGTTTAGCGGCCATAGAGCTTAGGCTCCCTTGTCGAGCTGCCGCGAAATGGCGTTGACCAACTCCGCAACGAAACCCTCGGAGCGCGAGCCGTAGCCGGTGATCTGGGTCTGGAAGTAATTATAGAACACCACCGATGGGATGGCCGCGAACAGGCCGATGCCGGTGGCCAGCAGAGCCTGAGCGATCCCGGGAGCAACGACGGCGAGGTTGGTGGTGTTGGTGTTGGCGATACCGATGAAGGAATTCATGATCCCGTAGACGGTGCCGAACAGCCCAATGAAGGGCGCGTTGGCCCCGACCGAAGCCAGGAACTGCATGCCGCCGGAAAGGCGCCTGGCCAGGGAGGCCTGGACGGCGTTGATGGCTGTCGTGGCTCTCATCAGCGTCGAGTCACGGAACTCGCCGGTTACATTAAGGCCGGCCTGACGCGAGAGCTCCACTTCGGCGGCGGCGGCCGCGGCCATGTCCGCCATAGGATTGCCGGCGAAATCTTCGGATTCTGCGATCCGGCCCATCTCATTGATCGACTTGGCGCCGCGGAACGACTCCAGGAACTGGTCTGAAGTTTTTCTCAGGCTGCCAAATTCCACCAACTTGATGACCAGCAGGGTCCAGGAAAGGATCGAGCAGGCCAGCAGCCCGATCATCACGATCTTCACCACTAGGTCCGCCTGTTCGAACATCACGATCGGCGTCAGTTTGCCGTTGGCCGAGCCGCCCACCTTGAGGTTCTCAGCGTTGGCGCTGGCGTCGGCGGGGGCCGCAGCAGCCGTGTTATCAGCCGCGGCCGGCGCGGCGGCGGCTGCGGGCGCTGGCGCGGTCTGGGCCAATGCGGGGGCGCTCGATAGCAGCGCGACTGCGCCTATCAATGCGATGATGGGGGAAGTGCGTTTCATTTCGAGCATCTGTCGCCAATTCCTGCTTGATCGAACTCATTAGTGGATGTTCGGGATCACCGCACCTGCGCATCACCCCGGATCACCGCAGAGTTAGTCTTGCGGCGACGAACCTTTGGCAACCCCTGTTTTCGGCGTCAAGTGCCCCTGGTGTGGCTAAGGCGTGGCCTCCGCCATACCGAACATAGTTCACATTGCGGCGCACCAATCATTCTTATCAGAAAAGGTGCGAGATATAGGCTACAAAGTAATCCAATTTACTGCAGCGCACACAAAACATGAAACCTCTGGTCGTTGGTTCGAGAGAAAAACCCTGCCCCCTTCGATTGTAGTTCGCCCCTACCCATAGTGGATTTCGCGCCGCGTGCTCGGCTGGGGGGCGTCATTGCCGATGGCTTGCCTGACGCGATGAAACACGCTCGGGGATGGCGATGGTGCCTGGGGGCGGATTCGAACCACCGACACGCGGATTTTCAGTCCGCTGCTCTACCAACTGAGCTACCCAGGCCCGGCGTCGGGGAGCGCCGTCTATAGGCAAGGCCCCTGGTCTTGTCCAGAAAGCCGCCTAGCTCTCTGAATCAGACCCCCGGCCAGCTGGCTCGTCCTCATCTCGGTCGCCATTTTCAATTGAATATCCGCCACTCAGCCAGCGATGGAGATCCACGTCGGCGCACCTCTGCGAGCAGAAAGGGCGGAAGCGGGCGGTAGCGGGCTTGCCGCAGATTGGACAAGGTCGGCTATTCATTCTCGGCTGATCTCGTAGCCGTTCAGTCCCGGTTGGCTGCGGACCGCGAGGCGTGGGCCAAAGCGCCCCGCCAGCCTGGTCAGCGCGCCCGAAGCGGCGTCAGCCACGGCCGGCGCAGTTAGTGCTGTCAGGCGGGCGCCCCGATCATGGGCGGCTTCGCGTTCCAGGGCCCTGGCGAGGCTCATAGCCATGGTGAGCGGTTTCAGCGCCCCCGCATCATCACACAAGACTTCAACCGTGGGTCTGCAGCGCCTTGGCGCCGTGAGTTCCAGGGCCCCAAAGCGACTGACTGCTCCGATAGCCACACCGGGATTGTCGGCGGCGAAGGCTGCGCGCGCTGCCGCCAGCAGGACCGGCCCGTCGTGGCCACGGCCGGCCAGATCTATGACCACCAGCCCTCCGAGGCCCTTGAGGCGCAGCACCCGAGCGGCTTCGCTAATCGCAGCGAGGTTTGCGGCGCGGGCGGCGCGCTTGGCCATTTCGCCATGGCGTCCGCCGACGTCGACATCCACCGCCGTGAGCGCCCGCGTGGTCTCGACAGCGATCGTACCGCCTCCCGATAGTGGAAACACCGTCTCGAGCGCTTCCTCCTGGGCTTGGTCGGCAACGGCCCGAGCCGCCGCTCCGCCTTCAATCGCGCCGCCGCGAGATAGCGCCAACAGGCGATCCTCCACGCTCGGTCCCGGTGTCAGCATCCGTGCGGGGCCGGCGGCGGGGCCGAGCCAGCGCACTGATGGCGCCTTGCCGCGTCTCGCCTCCGACTTGATCTCAACCTCAACCCAACCACCCTCGACAAGAGGTCCAATCCCGGCCGAGAAGTTGAGGATGGCGTCGGAACCCTCTCCTAAATCCACGAAGGCCATGGCAAGGCCTCTATCGATGGCCCTGATCCGTCCCACCGCCCGAGACCCCACGGTGAAATCGACCGGCTCGTCATCGCGCGCGATGATCAAGCGCTCGGGTTTTCCGCCCAAAGTCACGACGCCCCGGGTTTCGCCCCAGCCCTGGTCCAGGAAGAACCGTCGAGCGTTCATGGGCGCGTGAACCCCAGCCCCTCCAGCAAGCCGATGGTCTCGTACAGTGGCAGCCCCACGACCGCGCTGTACGAGCCGCTTAAGCCGGTCACGAATGCCCCTGCCCGCCCTTGGATCCGATAGCCGCCGGCCGCGTCGCACCACTCGCCGCTTTCCAGGAGCGCAACGATGTTGGCCCGACTGAGGACCTTCATCCGCACCCGCGCTTCGACGAGGCGCGCGGCTTTGCGTCCATCGGGCGCCATAACCGCCACGCCGGTGAATACCCGGTGCCCCCGGCCCGATAGCAAGCCGAACATTTCTTCCGCCTCTGCTGGCGAAGCTGGCTTGCCCATGGCGCGCGCGCCGACCGAGACCACGGTGTCGGCGCCAACTACGAAGGCGTTGGTTTGGCGAGCGGCTGTGGTCACGGCTTTTTCCATGGCCAGACGCAAGCAGGTGCGCCGCGGGGTCTCACCCCT
>DASXMK010000266.1:0-4087 GCA_036495705.1 Caulobacteraceae bacterium
CGCGTCCAGCAGGCGCTGTTCGGCCAGGTCGGCCCAATCGGGCGCGGGATCGTCGATGCCGGTCACACGTTGATCCCTACACGGCTTGGCGACGTGGACAAACGGCGCGTCGTTTGCTATCTGGCGCGCCTCGTCCCGAAGGCTCGCTTTCGGGGGGACCTATGCTCGCGCCGCCGGCGCGAACCCAAAGGAGCGCACTTGGTTCAGATTTTCGTCCGCGACAATAACGTCGACCAGGCGCTGAAAGCGCTGAAGAAGAAGATGCAGCGCGAAGGCTCGTTCCGCGAAATGAAGCGGCACGTCCACTACGAAAAACCCTCCGAGAAGCGCGCCCGGCAAAAGGCCGAGGCGGTCCGCCGGGCCCGCAAGCTGGCCCGCAAGCGCGCCCAGCGCGAAGGCCTGCTGCCGGCGCCCAAGAAGGTCGTCCGGGCCTAGAGCCCGGAATTCACTGCTCTAGCTTTCCACGACTTCGGCGACGCAGTGCTCGATGCCGCGCACGATGACATCGGCGTGCGCCCCGGCCAGGATCGAGGCGTGGGTGGCCTCGGCCACGTGCTCCACCAGACCACGATGTGAGGCCAGCGCCGGGGCGGCCTGAAGAACCCGCAGGCCCGGGCGCGACTCCGGCGGTCCGGCCAGGATCACCGCTACCGGCCAGCGCGGATCGAGCTCGCCCGCCTCCAGGGCCTGGCGCGCCGCCGCCGGCCATTGCGCCACCTCGGCCGCCGCCCAGGTATTGTGATCGGCGTCGGCGAAAGCCCAGCGTTTGTGGCCGCCCACCTCTCCGTCCAGACCGATCCGGTCACCGAGCCCGGTGGCCGACAGCGCCCTGAGCAGGCCGGCCGCCGCGCCCCACGCGGCCAGGCGCGAGAGATTGGCGAACTGGCCGACCGCGGTGCTGACGAATTTCGATTGCATGGAGGCCGGGGTGGTGGCGTCGACCAGCACCAGGCCCTCAACCCGCGCGCCCAGTCGCACGGCCAGGCGGTGGACATGCAGTCCGGCCATGGAGTGGCCGGCGAGGATCAGCGGACCGGAAGGCGCGACCTGGGCCAGCAGCGCTTCGACATCCGCCCCGATGGCGACGCCGTCGCGTGGGTTTGGGCCTGGATCGGAAAGCCCGAGGCCGGCCCGGTCGTAGGCCAACGAGGCGTAGCCGCGCCGAGCCAGCCGGTCCTGGACCACCGCCCAGTCGGCCGAGAAGCCGAACGCCCCAGCTTCCAGTAACACCCAGGGCAAGTCGCTGCGTTCGGGGCCGGCGCGGACCACGTGCAGCCGCCGCCCGCCGATATCGAGCATGGCGCCGCGCGCGCCGGGTCGGGCTGAAAATCCGGGCATCGCTCGCGATTTAGGTTGGCGCCCGGACCGGTGAAAGGGGGCGAGTCCTTCAAACAAGTGTTCGGAACGCTTGCGCGCCTTGCGGCTTTGCGCCGATGATGCCGCAAAACCATCGAGAGGAACCGGAGGCGCGCCATGGCTTGGGATTTCGAGACCGATCCGCAATTTCAGAAGAAGCTCGACTGGATCGAGGAATTCATGGCCGACAAGGTTGAGCCGATCTCGCATCTCGGCATGGCCGCGTTCAGCACCGAGGGCCGCGAGAAGTTCATCAAACCTATGCAAGACGAGGTGCGCGCCCAGGGCCTGTGGGCTTGCCACCTGGGGCCGGAGTTGGGCGGCCAGGGTTTCGGCCAGCTCAAGCTCGCGCTGATGAATGAAAAGCTCGGCCGCAACCATTTGGCGCCGCTGATTTTCGGCTGCCAGGCCCCCGACACCGGCAACGCCGAAATCATCGCCCATTATGGCTCGCCTGAGCAGAAAGAGCGGTGGCTCAAGCCTCTGCTCAACGGCGAAATCCGCTCGGCCTTTTCGATGAGCGAGCCCACCGGCGGCTCCGATCCGCTGACCTTCAGGACCCGCGCCGAACTGATCGGCGACGAATGGGTGATCAACGGCGAGAAGTGGTTTTCCAGCGGCTCACGCTACGCCAGCCTGCTGGTGGTCTATGCGATCACCGATCCCGACGCCAAGGACCCCTATCGCCGCACCTCGATCTTCCTGGTGCCCAAGGACACGCCGGGCGTGGAAACGGTGCGCAACATCGGCGTCGGCGGCGGCGAGGGTGAAGGCGGCCACGGCTATCTGCGCTACACTGACGTGCGCGTGCCTAAGGACGCCTTGCTGGGCGAGCGCGGCGGGGCTTTCGTCATCGCCCAGACGCGCCTTGGCGGGGGGCGCGTGCACCACGCCATGCGTACCGTCGGCGCGTGCCAGCACGCCTTCGATTTGATGTGCCGGCGCGCCGTCTCGCGCCAGACCCGCGAGGGGCGCCTGGCCGACATGCCGGTGGTGCAGGAGCAGATCGCCGACGCCTGGATCCAGCTGCAGCAGTTCCGCCTGCTGGTGCTGCACACCGCCTGGCTGATCGACAAGCACAAGGACTACAAGCGCGTGCGCAAGGACATCGCCGCCATCAAGGTGGCCATGCCCAAGGTCTATCACGACATCGCCACCACCGCCCTGCACCTGCACGGGGCCATCGGCGTCTCCAACGAGATGCCGTTCATGGGCATGGTCACCAGCGCCCTGGTCATGGGCATCGCCGACGGCCCCACCGAAGTGCACAAGGCCACCGTGGCCAAGCAGGTGCTGCGCGACTATCAGCCCGACAACGACCTGTTCCCGGCCTACCACCTGCCCAAGCTGCGCGAAGCAGCCCGCGACCGATTCGCCGAGGAACTGGAAGGGATTGGCGAGGCCCGCCAGGCGCGCATGGCCCGGCAAGGGCGCAAGGCCGGCGCGGTGGACGCTTGAGCCAAGGCCCGCTGATCATTGGCCTGGGCGGCACGGTCCGGCCAGGTTCGACCAGCGAACTGGCCCTGGCCAAGGCCCTGGCGGCGGCGCAGGCGGCCGGCGCGCGAACCGAGCTGTTCGGCGGCGACTTCCTGGCCTCCCTGCCGATCTTCGATCCTCGCGCCCAAAGCGCCCACGCCGGGCGCGAGCGGTTCCTGGCCGCGGTCCGCAACGCCGACGGCCTGATCGTCTCCTCGCCCGGCTATCACGGCTCCATCTCCGGCCTGGTGAAAAACGCCCTCGATTGCCTGGAGGAGCTGCGCGCGTGCGAGCGGCCTTATCTCGACGGCCGCGCCGTCGGCTGCATCGTCTCGGCCAACGGCGGCCAGGCGGCCGGCTCGACCCTGGCGGCTCTGCGCTCAATCGTCCACGCCCTGCGCGGTTGGCCGACGCCATTTGGGGCGACCTTGAACGCCGGCGGACTGTTTGACGGCGGCGGGGCCTTCACCGACCCGCGCGATGCCTGGCAGGTGGAGACCGTGGCTCAGCAGGTGGTGGCCTTCGCCCAGGCGTGGCCGGCGAGCCTGACAAGAACAGGTCCGGGCTAGACCCGACGCAGCTCGAAATGGCCGCACGTGCGGCAGGCGAAGCGGTTGCGGATCGGGTTGGCCGGCTTCTCCGGCGTTTCCCGCATCCGCGAGGTGACGCCGTGGCCATACCAGCACATCGGGCAGATATCGCCCGCCGGCAGGTCGTGCTTGAGCCGGTCGAGCTTGGTCTCGACCTCGGCCAACTGCCGCGCGATCGGGGCCACGGCGTGGTCGATCGCGTCATGCAGGAGGGTCTTTTCGCGCTCGGCTTCGCGGATCAGTTCGCGGCGATCCTTTTCGGCGTTTTCAGGCATCGCTCACTCCCTTCTAGAACTCACCACGCCCTCCGGCCCGGGCGAACAATTGCAAGGTGCGCAGGCGGGCGAGGCGGGCGCTGTCGGGCTCGAAATCGGGCCGCCGGTCGGAAGCGAAGCCATGGCCGGCGTCATAACTGTAGAGCGGCATGTCGGGAAAGGCCTCAGCGATCTTCTCCACCGCCTCGGGCGGAATGGAGGCGTCGTGGCGGCCGAAATGGCAGATCACCGGGCAGTGGGGAGTTTCCGCGATAAGCTCGGGAATGCGCCGGCCGTAGTAGCAGGACGCCGCCGCCAGGCCGTCCACCCGGCACGCCGCCAGCCAGGCCGCGGTCCCGCCCCAGCAATAGCCGACCGCGAACACCGGCGGGCTAAGGGCGGCCGCGCACG
>DASXMK010000267.1:0-10079 GCA_036495705.1 Caulobacteraceae bacterium
TCGCTGACCTTCCTCTCCGATCGCGGCCATCCGCAGTGGGCCGGCGTTCTCAGCCTGGAGGCCCAGGCCGATCTCATCGCCGGGGCGCGCGGCCTTTCCGGACGCAACGTCGATTACCTGACCGAGCTGGTTGAGCATCTGCGCGCCGAGGGCGTATGCGATCCGAACATGGAGCGGCTGCTGACCTTGGTCGAGGCGCGGGAGGCGGCCTCTCCCCCTGCCAAGCGGGGGGAGTACGGCTGAAAGCCGGGAGGGGGGCGAGGACCGCACGCTGTGGCCGTCGCCCCTCCACCCCTTCGGGATCCCCCTCCCCCGAACTTCGGGGGAGGATTACAGCGGCAACAGGGCTCTTGAAGCCGTCTCCAAGCGTTCCTCGAGCTGGCGCATGAACTCTCCGCGCTCCAGGCCGGGCGGAATCGGTTCTAGGAACTCGTAGACCACCAGTCCAGGCCGGCGCAGGAAGCCGTGGGCCGGCCAGTGGACGCCGGAGTTGGTGGCCATGGGCGTGCATGGCAGTCCCAACGCCCGGTAGAGCGCGGCGACGCCGGGCTTATATTCGCCGGTGGTCCCGGGCGCGGTTCGCGTGCCCTCAGGGAAGATCACGATCGGGCGGCCTTCCCGGGCCCGGGCCTTGGCCTGGGACAGCATCGCCCGTAAGGCCCCGGCGCGGCCCTCGCGGTCGATGGGGATCATCCCGGCTCTGACCGCGTACCAGCCGTAAAATGGGATCTTCAGCAGGCTGTCGCGCATGACGTAGGCCGGATCGGCCAGGATCGTCACCGGGGCCATGGTGTCGAACATGCACTGATGCTTGGCCCCGATCAGGGCCGCCCCGGCGGGAAGCTGTTCGAGACCGCGGAACTCGACCCTGACGCCGCAGAGGATCCGCACTAGGACCATGGTCACCCGGGCCCACAGCCGCACCGGCGACATCATCCATTGGCGGGGGGCCAGCAGCAACGGCGCCATGGCGATCGCCACCGCCGTCGACCACAGATAGAATGCCGCCGTGAACATCAGAGAACGGACGAAAATGATCATGTGACGCTAGCAGCCGGCGTATGGGCGCGGTCGCCGGTCAGGCGCAACGCCGCTTCGCGGGTGAGGATGGCCAGGTATTTGCAGTATTCCACGGTCAGGCGCCTGGCCCCTTGTGACGTCGTCCACCACTGGCGAGCGTCGAGCGTGGGCGTGACCACCGGATAGGGCGTGACCGTGGCTTCGGGCATGGCCGACTTCAGTTCGATGAGGGCCCGGGGCATGTGATAGTCGGCCGTCACCAGGATCAGGCTGCGATAGCCCATCGCCCGGGCCCACTGCGCGCTTTCCCGGGCGTTGCCGAGGGTGTCCTCGGCGGTGAAGCCAAGATCGACGCAACAGTCGAACAAAGGCTTGGCCGCGCCGGTGACGCTCCACAGATCCCCCCGGGTGGCGGCGCGATTGACCCCCGACAGCAGGAGCCGATGGCCCTTGCCGCTTTCCAGCAGGTTGGTCGCCGCCTCCAGGCGCAGGCTGGAGCCACCGGTGAGCGCCACGATGCCGTCAGCCGGGGCCGGCTCCTCCGGCGGGGTCATGCGGGCGATCCGATCGGCGAACTCCAGCAGGCCGGCCGCCCAGATCAGGGCCACGACCAGGATGGCGGCCAGGCCCTTCACCGGCGCGCCTTCAGCCAGCCACGCGCGCCGAGCCACGCTCCCAGAGTGGCGGAAAGCCAGGCGCAAAGCACGATCACCGGCCACGGTGATATGAGGTCCGCCCGGGTCAGGCCGCCCAAAGGTTCGGTGAGGGTCGTTTGCGCCACGCCGACGGCGGCCACCAGACCCAAGGCCGCGGCCCACAAGCCGCTGGTCAGCGCCAAGCCGGCGACCCGGGCGCGCACCAAGCCGGTGAGGTAGCCATCGCTGGCCCCGGCGATGCGCATCATTTCGACGGCTCCGGCCGCGCGCGCCATTTCGCGACCGGCCGCCATGGCCCCGGCGATGGCGAAGGCGACCACCGCGACCACGGGGATCAGCACCCCGGCAGCGACGACGGCGGCCGCGGTCCGGGCCGGCGCGCTGTTTTTCCAGTCGTGGTCGACGACCCTGGCCGGGACGCCCTGGGCATCCAGTTGGCGCACGAGACCGGCCGCCAGGCCGCGCCCGGCTCCATCCACGGCCAGCAGCCGCGCCTCGGCGTCAGGTTGCGAAGGGGCGCCGAGCAAGCGGGCGACCAGCTCGTCGCTGCCCTCAGGGTCGAGGGGAGTGACCGAACGCACGCCGGGCAGGCCGGCGATGATCTCGCCGGCGCGGGCCGCCGCGGCGTCGGCGCTTTCCAGGCCATGGGACCAGACCACCACCGTGGCCTGACCGGCGAGGCGCGGGCCAAAGGCGCCCACCGTGCGCACGGCGGAGGCGTCGAGGATCAGGACCACCACCCCGATGGCGGCCAGGACCGTGAGGGTGAGCCCCATTCCCGCCCTCGCCCACGGCGCGGAGCGAAAGAGGGGGCCATGACGCCGGCCCGTCACGGCGTCGCCGGCTCCAGCAGGCTGGAGCGGCCGTCCTGCAGGCGCAGGACCGGCAAGCCGCTGGCGCGGGCGAAGGCCTCGTCCCGGGTGGCCAACACCACGGTCGCGCCGGCGCCATGGACCTCCCGCAGATGCTTGAGATTGCGCGTGCGTGCGGCTTCATCGAGGTCGTCAGGCTCGTCGACGAGGACCACCTCCGGACGGTTGGCCAGCGCCCGGGCGATGGCCAGGCGGTGGCGCTCGGCCGCCGACAGGTCCGCTGGGAGGCTGTCGGCCAGCTTGGCCAGGCCGAGCCACTTGAGCACCGCGTCCACCTCGCCGGCATAGTCGCTTCGTGGCCGCCCGACGATGCGCGGGACCAGCGCGGCATTGTCCCAGACACTGAGGTGGTCCAGGAAGGCCGCCGGCTGCAGGGCGACGCCGAGGCGTCGGCGCAGGCGCAGGGTTTGCTTGCGCGAGAGGGTGGCCACGTCGCGGCCGAACACCTGCGTCACGCCAGCGAGCGGCGGTTCGGCCAGGCAGATGACCCTCAGGAGCGTGGTCTTGCCGGATCCAGCCGGTCCGGTGATGAGATGAAATGAGCCAGGGCCGAAGGCGAAGGACAGGCCGCGCAGCCGCGGCCCCTGGCCGTCCCGCCCGCAGGCCACTGCATCGAAACGCACCACCGGCTGGGCCCAGGGGCCAGTCTCGTCCTCCGGGGCGGGCTCAGGGCTGATGGACATGCGGACGGAAATGGGCGACCTCGAAGGCGCTTTGCTCTGGGCGCTCGATTCTATGGCCATGATAGAGCGTGTTCCACAGAAGTGGGAACAGGGATGAGAGGGCTTGGTCACGAAACGGCGGCAAGCCGACGGGGTGGATTTCATGGATGACGCCGCGCCGCGCCTGGAGGTTCTGCTGACAAGCGAGGCGGTGGCGGCGCGCGTCGAGGCCCTGGCGCACAGGCTGGCCCCGCGGTTGGGCGAGGCGGCCATCGGCCTGTGCCTGCTGCTGGGCGGGCTGTGGTTCGCGGCTGACCTTTCCCGGGCGCTCAGCCGTCACGGCAAGCGGCTCGATTTCGACGCCCTATGGCTGTCGTCCTACGGCGAAGGCCAGGCGAGCGCCGGCCGCTGTCAGGTGCTGGCCGGACCGCAGCGATCGCTGGCCGGACGCCAAGTGCTGATCATGGACGATGTGGTCGACACCGGCGTCTCGCTGCAGGAAGCCTTCCGGCTGGCCCAGACCTTTGGGGCCGCCGAGGTGCTGACGACGGTGTTCGCGCGCAAGCCATGGCCGAGCCCGCGGGCTATCGAGCCGGACGATTTCGCCTGGGACGCGCCGGCCAGGTTCCTGGTCGGCTACGGCATGGACGCCGGCGGGCGCTGGCGCGACCTGCCGTATGTGGCGGCCGCCCCCTGAGTGCTGGTCATAGCGCTGTGCGCGTGCGGCGGGCGACCTGGATGGCGGTGAACATCGCCGGCACGGCCAGCGCCGCGGCAGTGGCGAACGGCGCGGCGATAGAGACATGGGTGAACACCGCCCCGGCGTAGAGCGGTCCGCCGATGCGCGCCAGGCAGTTGCCGGCCATGTTGAGGCCAAGCATCTCGCCCTGCCGCTCTGGCGGCGAGGCATGGGAGATGAGGGCGTTGATGTTCGGGAAGGTCAGGGACTGGCCGAAAGAGACAACGTAAAAGCCGGCGATGGCCACCGGCCAGACCGGCGAAACCATCTGCACGATCGAGCCGGCGCAGATCAGGGCGAGACCCGCGGTCAGCACCCGCGCCGCGCCGTGCCGGCGAGCCAGCGGACCGGTGACGAACCCCTGGGCTAGGGCCCCGCTGATACCGACGGCCATGAACGCGAAGCCGATCTGGCGTGGGCCCCAGCCGAACCGGGCCTGGGTCCACAGGCCGTAGGTGGCCTCGATGCCGGCGAAACCCGAGACGACGATAAAGCTGGTGATCAGCACCCGGACGATGATCGGATGCCGGGCGGCCTCGGCCAGGGACTGCAGGCGCGGCGTCGGCGGGATATCCATGTGTTCGGCCGCGCGCGTTTCGCGCACGAACAGGAACACCCCCAGGGCGGCCAGGCTGGCCAGCCCGGCCGCCCCCAGGATCGGCAAGCGGAAGCCCACGACGCCCAGGTCAGGCCGCGCGAGCAGGCCGCCGATCGCCGGCCCGGTGACGAAACCCATGCTGAAAGCCGCGCCGAGGAGCCCCATCCGTCCCGGCCGGCGGGCGACCGGGGTGACGTCGGCCAAATAGCCCTGGATGGTCGAGATGTTGCCGCTGGTCAGCCCGCCCACCAGGCGCAAGGCGCAGGCCCAGGCCATGTTGGGGGCGAAGGCCAGCGCGGCGTAGGCCAGAGCCGAGCCGATGATGGTCACCAGCAACACAGGGCGGCGGCCGATGCGGTCGGAGAGCCGGCCCCAGAACGCCTCAGCGAATAGCTGCCCGAGCGAAAAGGCGGCGAACATGACGCTGATGTCGAAAGCGGAGGCGTGGAAGGCGCGGCCGTAGAACGGCAGCAGGGGAATGACCAAGCCGAAGCCGGCGATATTCACATAGACAATGGCCAGCAACACGACGAGCGCGCGGCGCGCGCCGTCCTGATGTTCAAGCTCGGGCATGGCGCGGGGCATAGGCCGGAACACCGGCGAGGGCGAGCGCGCCGGCGAGAATCGTTGTCGAATTGGGGCGGCCTGAGGCGCCGCGGCCTCACCCGAAAGTCAGCGCAAGGCGCGCGCCAAGGCCGCCCGGCTGTCACGGCGAGACCGTTCGGCCACGCCTGTGCCGGCAGCGAAATCGAAACCGTGAAAGGCCCCGGGATAGACGTGCAGTTCGGTCGGGACTCCGGCGCGGATCAGCCGGCGCGCATAATCCATGTCCTCCTCGACGAACAGGTCGAGGGCGCCGGTGGAGATAAAAGCCGGCGGCAGTCCCGCTAGGTCTCGGGCACGGGCCGGCGATGCATAAGGCGAGACGCCATCTGATCCCGGCGCGACGCCGAGCAGCGCCGACCAGCCGAAACGGTTGCTGGCCGCGGTCCAGACGAACTCTCCCGCGTGCGGGTGCGGGTCGGCATTGGCGCAGGTTCGATCGTCGAGCATCGGATAGATCAGGTGCTGAAAGGCCAGGGCGTGCTCCTTGCGGTCACGCGCCAGCAGGGCCAGGGCGGCGGCCAGACCCCCGCCAGCGCTTTCGCCCATCAGGCCAATGCGGGTCGAATCCACCCCGATTTCGCCGGCGTTCGCGACCAGCCAGGAAAGCCCCGCGTAGCAGTCCTCCACCGCGCCTGGCGCCCGGGTCTCGGGGGCCAGGCGGTAGTCGACCGAAACGATGGCGCAGTTCAGTTCCAGGGCCAGGGGCTTGTGGAACGCGGCCATCGAGGCGGCGTCGCCCAGGACATAGCCGCCGCCGTGGATGTGCAGGATGCACGGCAACGCCCCGGTCGCCGCCATGGGTCGGTAGCACAGGACCTCGATCTCCGGCGCGCCGGTTGGTCCTGGGACGCGTCGGCGCTTACTGGCCACGGCCGCGTCCGCGGCCGGCTCGACCGGGAGAACCATGCGGTTTTCGCGCACGCCAGCGAGGGCCTCATCCGACAGCGCGAGCGCTGGGAACACCTCCAGCATGGGGGCAAGTTCGGGGTCGACCAGATGGCGGCTGTCGGGCGTGGTCACGAATGGGCCGGTTCGCGCTACCTGGGCGCCAGGATCATGATCATCTGGCGGCCCTCCATGCGCGGCTCGTACTCGACCTTGGCCACCGGCTCGAAGTCGGTCCGAACCTGTTGCAGCAGCCGCATGCCCAGCTCCGGATGGCGCATTTCGCCGCCCCGGAACCTCAGGGTCACCTTGACCTTGTCGCCCTCCTCGAAGAACCGGTGCATGGCCTTGGCCTTCACCTCATAGTCGTGGATGTCGATGTTGGGGCGAAGCTTGATCTCCTTGACCTCGACCAGCTTCTGGCGCTTGCGCGCCTCGTTCTTTTTCTTCTGTTCCTGGAACTTGAACTTGCCGAAATCGAGGATCTTGCACACCGGCGGATCGGCGGTGGGGGACACCTCGACCAGATCAAGCCCCGCCTCGACCGCGGCCTCCAGAGCCGCCGACGTGGGCATGATCCCTTGTTTCTCTCCGTTCTCGTCGATCAGCAGAACGCGTGGGACACGGATGTCTTCATTGATGCGGGGACCATCCTTGGACGGCGGCGCGGGCATTGGACGACGAATAGGCAGGGCTCCTGTGATTTGTTTCGACTGGGCGCGCCAAAAAACTGGGCGCGCCTGAAGAGTATATGACCAACAGCCAGTTGGCGATCAAGGAGGCCTCGCGCCGGCGGCCTGCGGCGAATCGCCAGCCAGGGACACAGCGGCGGCCAGCACGGTGGCCACCGAGACGTCCTTCAGGTCCGGAGCCTGGAACACCGTCACATGCCCCCTGGGGGCGGACAGCGCCGGTGACGAGGCCGAGGAGAACAGCACGATGGTCGGCGCGCCGGCGGCGGCGATCAGGTGCACGGGCCCGGTGTCATTGCCGATAGCCACCGCCGCTTTGGCCCCCAGCGCGGCGATCTGGGCGAAGTCGGTGCGTCCGGTCAGGTCGCGGGCCCGGGGAGCCAGGCGCTGAATGCCGCGGGCCAGCGTCCCCTCCTGCAATCCGCCCACGACCAGCACGCTGAAACCGGCCGCCTCCAGCCCGGCGGCCAGGCGGCCGTAGCTTTCCACCGGCCAGCGCTTTTCCGGACGGTGGGCGGAGCTGCCCGGGATGAGCAGGGCCGAAGGCTTGGCCGGCGCCGCTCCCGGCCGGGCCTTGAACACCGCGTTCTGCAGGATCCAGGAGATGTCGGGCGGGGCCGCGGACAAGGGACCGGTGGGCGCGTCCGGCCACACCCCGGCGTCCTCGAGCTGCTCGGCCTGGCGCTCCAGCGGATGCATGGCCGCCCTGGCCGGATTGCGGTGCGGCAGGGCGCATCCGATCGCCACCCCTGACCACAGCGGTGGCCGAGGCCGCAGAGCCTGGAACAGCAGATTGGTGCGATCGTTGGCCTGCAAGTCATAGACGCGATCGAATTTTTCCCGCCGCAGGCGCGCCACCAGCCGCAGCCAGCCGGAAAGGCCGGCCGGCCGGCCGTCGGATTCCACGGCGTCGAAATAGGGGCTGAGCCGCGCCAGGGTCTCGAATGGCGGCGTGGTCAGCAAGGTGATGCGGGCGTCGGCGTGGGCGGCGCGGATGCGGGCGAAGGCCGGGAAGGCCATGACGAAATCGCCGAGCGCCGAAAGCTTGATCACCAGGATGGATTTGCCGCGTTTCATGCCCTCGACTCACTTAACCGACGATAGAGCGCAAAAGTGGCCTCGCACATCCGGGCGGTGGAATAACAGCTGGCGATCCGCGCCCGCGCGGCCGCGCCGATGGCGGCGCGCTCCGAGACGGTCATGGCCAAGGCGCGATCGAGGGCCGCCGACCAGGCCGCGACATCGCCTGGTGGGACGAGAAGCCCGGTGACGCCGTCAACGATGGTCTCGCCCGGGCCGCCCAGATCGGAAGCGATTGCCAGAACCCCCATGGCCCCAGCCTCGGCCACCGTGCGGCCGAAGGATTCCGGTTCGGTCGAGGGGGCGGCGATCAGATCGGCGGCGCGGTAGGCCGCGGGCATGTCCGCGCTGGCGCCGACGATGCTCAAGGTCACGCCGGCGCGCGCCGCCTCGGCCGCCAGCTCGGCGGCGAAGGGGCCCGTCTCGCCGCGCCCAAGGAACACCAGGTGCGCCTTTCCCCGCGCCGCGCTGGCGGCCAGGGCGGCGATGATCACCCGGTGACCCTTCCAGCCGGCCAGGCGCGCGGCCACCAGAACGACGGCTTCACCAGGCGAAACGCCCCACCCGGCGCGCATCCGCTGCACGCGTTCAGCGGCGACGGTCGCCGGGTCGAAGGCAGCCGCGTCGACGCCCTCGGGAATCTGCACCAGCTTGCAGGCCGCCGCTGGATGCTGGGCCAGGACATGGTCGCGGGTGAAGGCCGAATTGACGATGACCGCGTCGGCGCGGGTCATCACCCCATTGTACCAGCGCTTGAGTGGTGAGCGCGCGGCGTGGATCCCATGATAGCTGCTGACGACCGGGACCCCTGCCCGTCTTGCGGCCCAGATGGCGCTGAAGGCCGGGGCGCGCGAACGCACATGCACCAGCGAAACCCGCTCGCCGCGGATGACCGCTGCGAGACGCAGGGCGTTGGCGACCAGGGTCGCGGGATTGCGCCGCTGGACCGGCATACGGATGAGATCGGCCCCGCCCCGGACCAGCTCGCCTCCGAGTTGTCCGCCCCGCGAGGCGACCAGGGACCGCGCCCCGGCCGCGGCCACGGCGATCGCCATCTCGACGGTCAGGGTCTCCACCCCTCCGGTGTCCAGGGCCGGCGTGACTTGCAAGAGGGTAAAGTCCCCTGGAAGCATGGCGCGCGAAATTGTGGCGTCGCTCCGGATGAGATCGCAAGGGACTGCCATACTTAGCCAATCGGGAGTGCGAAGGCCATGAGCATCAGCGCCGAGACCGCCGGGCGGCTCGAGAGCGATGGCGCGGCGATCGCCTGGCGGCGCGTCGCCGGGCGTGGCCCGACCCTGCTGTGGCTGGGCGGGTTTCGTTCGGAGATGAGCGGCGCCAAGGCCAGCGCCCTGGCGGGATGGGCGGCCAGCGAGGGCCGAGCCTTCCTGCGCTTCGACTATTTCGGCCACGGAGTTTCGGAGGGCCGCTTCGAGGACGGCGATATCACCCGCTGGCGCGCCGACGCCCTGGCGGCGCTGGACGGGCTCGTAGATGGCCCGGCGATCCTCGTCGGCTCGTCCATGGGCGGCTGGCTGGCTTGCCTGGTCGCCCTGGCGCGGCCGGCCAAGGTCGCGGGGCTGGCGCTGATCGCGCCGGCGGCCGATTTCACCGAGCGCCTGATCGCGCCGGAGCTGCCGAGCGAGGCTCACGAGGCATTGCGGCGCGACGGGGTGTGGCGACGCCCTTCGGCCTACGACCCCGGCGGCTATCCCATAACCCGCCGCCTGCTGGAAGACGGGGCGCGCTGGTCGATCCTGCCGGGCCCGATCCCAATCGTCGCGCCGGTGCGGATCCTGCAGGGAGGGGCCGACGCCGAGGTTCCCTGGCGCCACGCCCTCGACCTGGCCTTGGCCCTGAAGGCCGAGGACGTCGTCTTCAGCCTGATCCGCGACGGCGACCATCGCCTGTCGCGGCCCCAGGACCTGGCGCGGCTGGCCGGTTTCGCCGCCGAGCTCGCCGATCGTCCTTAGAGCGCTAAGATCACCAGACGTTGTAGATGATGTCGAGGATGTAGCCGTCGTAGAGATCGATCAGGGCGACGCCTTGGCCGACCCATACCCAGGCGCAGCCGTCCGGCGGCGCCGGCAAGCCATAGCGCCAGAAGTCCCTCACCTCGTAACGCCAGAACCATCTCGGAAGATCGTCGCCGGCGCGCCATTGGCGACCCCAATAGCCGCGCGGGGCCGAGACATAGCCCACCTCCGGAATGAAGAAGAAACCCGCCCGCACCCCGGAGAAGAGGCTGAAGCCAGGATCACTTCGCCAC
>DASXMK010000268.1:0-1760 GCA_036495705.1 Caulobacteraceae bacterium
CATCGCCAGGCGCACGCCGGCGCCGCGCCGACCTACGGCGCCTACATGGTCGTCGCCGCCGCCAGGGCCATGGCCGCGGCCCCGGCCGTCAACAGCCGCTGGCATGAAGACCACCTGGAGATCTTCACCGCCGTGAACGTCGGCGTCGGCGTCGCCCTGGGCGAAAACGGCCTGGTCGTGCCGGTCATCCATGGCGCCCAGGCGCTGGAGCTCGATCAGATCGCCGCTCGCCTGCGCGACCTCACCGAGCGCGCCCGCGCCGGCAAGCTGGCGGCCGCCGACGTCCAGGGCGGCACCTTCTCGATCTCCAACCACGGCGTCTCCGGCTCCCTGGTGGCGGCGCCGATCATCATCAACCAGCCGCAGTCGGCCATCCTCGGGGTCGGCAAGCTGGAAAAGCGGGTCGTGGCCCGCGAAGTCGACGGGGTCGACACCATCCAGATCCGGCCGATGGCGTTCGTGTCCCTGACCATCGACCATCGGGTGATCGACGCGGCCCAGACCAACGCCTGGCTCAGCCGGTTCGTCGAGGTGCTGGAGACATGGCCTGCGGACTGACCTGCCACAGCAACCCCCCTCCCGGCTTCGCCGGGGCTCCCCCCAGAGGGGGGAGAGAGGGTCAGCGCGAACGAGGAGGACCACGAAGCGGTGGAGGGGGCGCCGGTTTACCGTCCGACGAACTTGGGTGGGCGCTTGGCGGTGAAGGCCTCGACGCCTTCGGCGTAGTCGGCGCTGCGGCCGAGCCTTCGCTGGGCGTCGCGTTCAGCGTCCAGCGCCGCATCCAGGGCCAATCCCTCGCGGATCAGGCGCTTGGTCTCGGCCAGGCCGGCGGTGGGGGCGGCGGCGAATTTGTTCGCCAGGGCCTCGATCTCTTCGCCCAGCTTGTCGTCATCGACACAGCGCCAGATGAGGCCCCATGCCTCTGCCTGCTCGGCGCCGAGGGGTTGGCCAGTGAGCGCCAGGCCCAGCGCCCGGGCCTGACCGACCAGTCGCGGCAGGGCCCAGGTCCCACCGCTGTCGGGCACCAGGCCGATGTTGGCGAAGCTCTGGATGAACCGTGCCGAGCGGGCGGCGAGAATGATGTCGCAGGCCAAGGCGATATTGGCCCCCGCCCCGGCGGCGACGCCATTGACGGCCGCCACCACCGGCATGGGCAGGCTGGCCAGGCGGCGGATCAGCGGATTGTAGTGGTCGTCCAGGGTGGCGCCGAGATCGGCGCCGTCCTTGCCGGGCGCGATGGCCGGATCGGCCAGATCCTGGCCGGCGCAAAATCCCCTCCCCGCCCCGGTCAGCACCAGCACCCGGGCGCCATCCTCCTCGACTGTGGCGAGGGCGGCGGCCACCTCGCCGTGCATCTGGGCCGTAAAGCTGTTCAGGCGGTCCGGCCGGTTGAAAGTCAGGCGCGCAATGCCGCCGGCGGTCTCGAACAGGATGGTTTCGTAGCTCATTTTGCGGACGCTATTCCCGGCCGCTCGGTCGGTCAAACGACCGCGCCAATTAATTGACCGATCGGTCGGCTTATCCTATATCAGGGGCGGAGGCCCCGCGATGTACACCACCGATCTGCGCACCCCGGCCGCGCGCGCCGCCGAGCCACAAACGCTGGCCGAACCGCAGGAACTGATCGACGCGTTCGAGGCCCGAGTGGCCGCCGACGCCTTCATCGAGCCAAAGGATTGGATGCCGCAGGCCTATCGCCGCACTCTGATCCGGCAGATTTCCCAGCACGCCCATTCCGAGATCGTCGGCATGCTGCCCGA
>DASXMK010000269.1:0-6004 GCA_036495705.1 Caulobacteraceae bacterium
GGAGAGGTCGATGAGGGTGGTCATCGCCGCCTGACCGACGCCCCGCCCACGGCGAGAGCGGCGCACATAGACCGAGAACTCGCCTATGCCGCTGTAGCAACCGCGATCCGAGTACGGGTGGGCGATGGCGAAGCCGATCACTTCGCCCGTACGATCGGTCACCACAACGAAGGCGTGTGCGTTATCGAACCACGGCAGGATATCGGCCAGGGCGCGCGGTTCGGTCTCGAAGGTCGCGATTCGGTCGGCGATGCCCTCGTTGTAGATCTCGGTGATCGCCGGCGCGTCGGCGACCCGCGCCGGCCGGGCGGTCAGCCTCGCCATCGACATCCGTGAATCATCGTTCATGGAGTCTGTTCTTGCCACAGTGCGCGAAAGAGTCCGAGCCAGCCGTTGACTTGTCCATTAATTCAACAATAGTAGAAATATGGAACCGATGACCGCCATCAAGCGCCTTTCCGCCCTGGCGCAGGAGTCCCGACTGGAGGTGTTCCGCCTGCTGGTCAAGGCCGGTCCCAACGGCATGGCCGCTGGCGAGATCGCCCGGGTTCTGGGGATCACCCCCAACACCTTGTCGGCGCAACTGAATGTTCTCGCCAACGCGGATCTGGCGACAAATCGCCGCGAGGGCCGCTCGATCATCTACGCCGCCAACTACGACGCCATGAGCGGGCTGCTGATCTATCTGATGGAAGACTGTTGCCAGGGCCATCCGGAGGTCTGTGCGCCGCTCGCCCAGGCCGCCACCCGGGCCGCCTGTTGTGACCAAACTGAAGGAGCATTGTCATGAAGCGTATGCACGTCCACGTCGCCGTCGAAGACTTGGCGCGCTCGATCAGGTTCTATTCGACCCTGTTCGGGGCCGAGCCCACGGTCCTCAAGTCCGACTACGCCAAATGGATGCTGGACGACCCGCGGGTCAATTTCGCCATCTCCGATCGGGCCCGGGCGGCGGGCGTCGATCACTTGGGCATTCAGGCGGAGAGCGGCGAGGAGCTGGCCCAGCTGGCGGGCCGTCTCAAGGCCGCGGGAGAAACCACCCGCGACCAGGCCGCGACCACCTGCTGCTACACGGTTTCCGATAAGGCCTGGGTCATCGATCCGTCGGGCCTGCGGTGGGAGACATTCCACACTTTCGGCGAGGCGGCCGTATACGGCGAGGACGAGACCGGCGCCGCGCCGGCATCGGCGAAGTCGGCCTGTTGCGCGGCCTGAAAATGTTCAACGTCCTGTTCCTGTGCACCGGCAATTCGGCCCGCTCGATCATGGCCGAGGCGATCATGGACCGCATCGGCCCGCCCAAGTTCAGGGCCTATTCGGCCGGCTCCATGCCCAAGGGCGCGGTGCACCCGCAGACCCTGGCACTCTTGAAGAGCAACCACTTCCTGATCGACCAGTTCCGCTCGAAGAGCTGGGAGGAGTTCACCGGACCGAACGCGCCCAAACTCGATTTCGTGTTCACGGTCTGCGACAACGCCGCCGCCGAGGTGTGTCCGGTCTGGCCGGGGCAGCCGATGACCGCCCACTGGGGCGTTCCAGACCCGGCCGCCGCCACCGGCAACGACGCCCAGGTCGCACTCGCCTTCGCCGACGCGTTCCGCATGTTGCGCCATCGCATCGAGATTTTCGTCAATCTGCCGGTCGCCAGCCTCGACCGGCTAACGCTTCAGCGCCGGCTCGACGAGATTGGCAAACTCACGGCCGCGCCGGCGAACGCCCACTAGCCGTGAGCGAGGGGATCGAAACCGCGGCCAGCCTCGAGCCACCGCTCGGATCGTTCTCGACCGGGCGCCGTCTCGCGGGCGAGGCGCTGGGCACGGCCCTGCTGCTGGCAATCGTCATTGGCTCCGGGATCATGGGCGAGCGACTTGCGGGCGGAAACGTCGCCCTTGCGCTGCTTGGCAATACGATCGCCACCGGCGCCGGCCTGGTGGTGCTGATCACCATTTTCGGCCCGCTGTCGGGCGCGCACTTCAATCCGGCGGTGACCCTGGTCTTCGCGCTGAGGCGTGAGATCGGCTGGTCCCTGGCGCTCGCTTATGTCGCCGCCCAGCTGTGCGGCGCAATCCTGGGCGTGTGGACGGCCCACGTCATGTTCGCCGAGCCGATCGTGCAAGTCTCCGCCAAGTTGCGCAACGGCCCGGCCCAGGCCTTCTCCGAGTTCGTCGCCACCTTCGGCCTGATCGCCGCCATCTTGGGGACCATCCGGTTTCGCCCGGACGCAACCCCGCTCATGGTCGGCCTCTACATCACCTCGGCCTATTGGTTCACCGCCTCGACCTCGTTCGCCAATCCGGCGGTGACCATCGCGCGGTCGCTGTCCAATACGTTCGCCGGCATCGCTCCCGGCTCCGCGCCGGCCTTCATCCTGGCCGAGTTCGCGGGCGCGGTGGTGGCGAGCGCCCTCTTCAGCTGGCTGCTCAAGGGGGCGTTAACTCGACAAGGGAGCGAGACATAGCGGTCTATCTGGGAAGCTGCCACTGCGGCCGCGTGCGCTTCAGGATCGAAGCCACACTCGACCAAGTGCGGGTGTGCGACTGTTCGATCTGCCGCCGGCGCGGGGCGTTGATCCATCGCGTCGAGGAGCAGGATTTCGAATTGCTCACCCCGCTCGAGGAACTCTCGACCTACAAGTTCCATACCCGCCAAGCGACAGACTACTTCTGCCCACATTGCGGCGTCCTGCCGTTCCGCCGGCCGCGGACCGCGCCGCATCTGTGGTCGATCAATGTGCGCTGCCTGGAAGACGTGGACCTGGCCTCCGTCCCGGTTGAACGCGTGCATGGGAGCCGCTTGCCTTAGCCTGTCACCGCCGGCGGTGGACCTGGGCCGGAGCATCTCTAGCGACGCCTCGACTTCTCCAGCCGGGCTGGCAATCTGCCCGGATGGACAAGCTCATGCGGTTCCCGAGCGCCATTGAGCGCGACCCGCGGGTCGAGGCGTGGTTCGCGGCGCCGGATCACGAGCTACGGCGGATCGCCCAGCCGTGGTTCGAGCGCATGCGCGGCTGTGGGAGCGACGTCCGCGAGCTTCTGAACGATGGCCATCCGCTTGCGTGCGTGAGCGACGCGGCGTTCGGCTACGTCGACGCCTTCAGCGCGCATGTGAATGTCGGCTTCTTCTATGGGGCCGAACTCGCCGACCCAGCCGGGCTTTTGGAAGGCGCCGGGGTGCGCATGCGACACGTGAAGCTCCGTTGGGGGCGGCCAGTGAACACCGCGGGACTGGCCGAGCTTATAGCGGCGGCCTACGCGGACATCCGGCTGCGCCTGGGGTCTGCGGCATGATGCCTCAGGACCAACTTACTCCGCAGACGGGGCGACGTCCGGCTCGTCAGCCTCGGGCCAGGTCATCCAGACACGAGCGAGAAGGGGCAGAATCACCAAGGCGGTGACTCCCGCGATGACGGCCCAACAGATGTTGGCCACCTTACCCTTGGCGTGAAGGTACAAAATCACCGATGGCACGGCGTAGGTCAGCCAGATGCAGGTCCCGATGGCCAGTTCCTTCTTGAAGGGGAAGGCCGAGCGACCCGTGTAACGTGGCATGTCCGGTGTCCAAAAGGGCTCGCCAGACCGAAATGGCCTGGCCGGCGAATCGAGCTTTACGGGACTGTGGGTAAGGGCGGCCCGCACCGACCTGAGCCACGGCCTGACCATATATTCGACTCGCCCTGAGGCGCCAAGACCCATCGGGCGCGGCAAATGGCGGCAGGCCGGCCGCCCCGACTAACCCGCTACGTCCGCCCGTCGCGCATCACCTCCCGGCCCAGCCGGGTGAGGGCGCGCTTCAACGGCCCGTCGGGCAGGGCGGCGAGGCCCCGCGCCAGTTCCTGCTCGGCCGCCGCGTCCAGCGGACCCTTGGGTCGCGGGCCCTTGTGCGCCGGAGCCCGGGCTGGCCGCCGCAATGGTCCCTGGACGATGCGCAGGCGCTCCACCGCGCCGGCCCCCAGGAACAGATTGACCCGGGCCAGGATGTCGGCCGCCTGATGTTGGATCAGGGTGGCGGCGGGACCGTCCACGCGCACCTCCAGGCTGGCCCCCTTGCCGGCCCGCTGACCGGAAATCCGCAGCGGTTCGGTGCGCCGGGCGATGGCCTTGCCGACGATCTCCTCCCAGCGCGCGGCCAGGGTCTCGGCGCCTTGACCAAAGCGGGCGTCGAGCGCCTTCAAGGTCGGGGCCAGGGCGCGAGCGGCCGGCGGCGGCGGCCGGCGCATCGGCCGGGTGCGCATCCGGGCCAGGATGCGCAGGGCTTCGGCATGGCTGGGGAGCGACCGGATCATCTGTCCATGTCATAAAACCCCCGATGAGCCACGTCGCCAAGATCCGCGCCAATTTACTGGCTTGGTATGACCAAAACGCCCGCGCGTTGCCCTGGCGCGCCCGCCGCGGCGAAGCGGCGAACGGCTACCGCGTGTGGCTCTCGGAGATCATGCTCCAGCAGACCACGGTGGCGCACGCCACGCCCTATTTCCTGGCCTTCACCCGCCGCTGGCCGAGCGTGGCGGACCTTGCCGCCGCGCCCGATGGGGAGGTGATGGCCGCCTGGGCGGGTCTGGGCTACTACGCCCGGGCGCGCAACCTGCTGGCCTGCGCCAAGGTCGTGGTGGCCGAACACCGCGGGGTGTTTCCGGACGACGAGGACGCCCTGAGACGCTTGCCCGGGGTCGGCCGCTACACCGCCGCCGCCATAGCCGCGATCGCCTTTGGCCGACCGGCCGTGGTCGTCGATGGCAATGTCGAGCGGGTCATCGCCCGCCTGCACGCCGTCGAGACGCCGTTGCTGGCGGCCAAGGGCGAGCTGACCGATCTCGCCGAAACCCTGAGTTCATCTGAGCGACCCGGCGACTGGGCGCAGGCGATGATGGACTTGGGCGCGATGATCTGCCGCCCGCAAGAGCCGCTGTGCCAGCGGTGCCCCTTGGCCAGTTTTTGCCGCGGGCTGGCGAGCGGTGAGCCGGCGGCGTATCCGCGCCGTCTGGCCAAGGGCGCGCGGCCGCATCGGCATGGCGTCGCCTATCGTTTGACTTACGGTGACACCGTCGGCCTGGTGCGGCGACCGCCCATGGGTCTGCTGGGCGGGATGCTCGGCCTGCCGACCACCGCTTGGCGTGCAGAGCCCTGGACCCCAGGCGAAGCCTTGGCGCAAGCGCCCTTGCCGGCCGACTGGCGCCCCGCAGCAACCGTGGAGCACGTCTTCACCCACTTCTCGCTGACGCTGGCTATCTATGCGGCCCGCGCCACGGCCGCGCAGGCGCCACTGATCTGGATGCCGCTCAACGAAGCCGTAGCAGCGACGCCGTCGCTGTTCAGCAAGGCGTTGCGCGGACTCTAACCCGCCATCGCCGCGCGGATCTTCTCGCGCAGGACGTCGATGGGGGCCAGGCCGGTGTCGGTGCGGATGTGCCAATAGGTCCAGCCGTTGCACGCCGGCTGCGACTGGATCATCGCCCCGACCTTGTGGATCGAACCGGTGAGATCGCCGGCCACCAGGCTGCCGTCGGCTCGCACCTTGGCGGCGCGTTCGCCTTTGGGGCACCAGATCAGGTCGCCCGGCCGCACCAGCCCGGCCTCGGCGATCTGGCCGAACGGCACCCGCGGCTCGGCGCGTTTCGATCCGGTGACCTCGATCGCCTCGGCCGCCGCGGTCGTGACCTGGGCGATGCGCGCCTCGGCCGCCTCGGCGTAGGCCTTCTCGCGCTCGATGCCGATAAAACGCCGGCCCAGGCGCTTGGCGACCGCGCCGGTGGTGCCGACCCCGAAGAATGGATCGAGGATGACATCGCCCGGCCGGGTCGAGGCCAGGATCACCCGGTGCAGCAGGGCCTCCGGCTTCTGGGTCGGATGCGCCTTGGCCCCGTCCGCGCCCTTGACCCGCTCCTCGCCGGTGCACAGCGGCAGGGACCAGTCCGAGCGCATCTGCAGGTCGTCGTTGGCGGTCTTCAAGGCGTCGTAGTTGAAGGTGTAGCGGCGCTGGCCGCGCGCCTTGGCGGCCCAGATCAGGG
>DASXMK010000270.1:0-3700 GCA_036495705.1 Caulobacteraceae bacterium
CGTCGACTTTGGTCCCGAGGGGGGCGACGGCGGCGGGCGGATCATCTCGACCGGAACCCCGGAGACCGTGGCGACCGACACGTCCAGCTGGACCGGACGATACCTGTCCCAGTTGCTGGCGCGTCAGGCCGAGCGCACCGCAGCGCAGGCCCCAGCCAAACGGACCAAAGTCAGCGCCTGAGTCGCCTCAGCCCAGGAGAGCCCATGATCAGCCATGTCTCCATCGGTGTCGCCGACATCGAACACTCCAAAAGGTTCTACGACGCGGTGTTCGGCGCGCTTGGCTACGGCCGCCTCTTCGAAGGCGAAGGCTATGTGGCCTATGGCGCGGATTTTCCGAAATTCTGGGTCGCCCAGAGCGAACATGTCCCGGCGCCCAATGCCGGCTCCGGGCTGCATTTCTGTTTTAACGCTCCCGCTCGCGCGGCGGTGGACGCTTTCCACGCCGCCGCCCTGGCCTCAGGCGGCGCTGACAACGGCGCGCCCGGCCTGCGCCCGGAATACCACGCCAGCTACTATGCCGCGTTCGCCGTCGATCCGGACGGCTGGCGGATTGAGGCCTATCACGGGGGGTAGGTCGGGGCGGAACTCATTCGACAACGCGTTCGATGTCGGCCGGTGCGAGGGAGCTTGTACATGAAACTCTATGGCGCGCCGATGCCGGCCCCCAACCCGCGGCGCGTGCGCATGTTCCTGGCGGAAAAGGGCATCGATCTGGCCGAGACGCCGCTCGACCTGCGCCGGCGAGAACACAAGTCGGAAGGACACCGGGCCCGCAACAGCCTGGGCCAGGTTCCCACCCTCGAACTGGATGACGGGACCTGCATCTCCGAGACGGTGGCCATCTGCCGGTATTTCGAGGAGGTCAGCCCCGAGCCTCGCCTGTTCGGAGCGACCGCGGTTGAAAAGGCGCTGATCGACATGTGGGTGCGTCGGATCGAGTTCGTCCTGATGACCCCGGTGGGGGCCTTCTGGCGTCACGCGCACCCGTTCACCGCCGCGCTGATCACCCAATACAAGGATTTCGGCGAGTCCAACCGCCAAGCCTATCTGGCCGCCCAGCGCTGGCTCGACCATGAACTGAACGGGCGACTGTTCGTCGCCGGCGACGCCTATTCGATGGCTGATATCTGCGCCCTGTCCACGGTGGATTTCGCCAGCTGGATCGGACTGGAGCTTGATCCCGCCCTGACCCGCCTGGCGGCTTGGCGCGAACGCGTCAGCGCCCGTCCGAGCGCCAGAGCCTGATGATCTTGCACCGGAGAGATGCAAGGTCTGAATCAGGCTCTGCACTTTTGAATCGACGAGCAAGATTTGAGCTTTGAGCCGATGGCTCAAACCATCTTGCTCTCAGGCGTGAACGCGGCGCCCGATCAGGCTGGCGGCACTCCATCCCGCCCCTTGCCGACTATGGCCCTGAAAGTGTGGGCCTGGCAGGCGTAGAATAAGGTCGAGGACAGGGTCCAGAAGATCGAGATCAGGCCGGCCAGCACGCCGGCCTGCAGCAGCAATCCGGTCCGCCGAATTAGATTCCCTCCCGCGGCCGTCAAGTCGTTCGGGGTCAGGACGAAAATCGCCGGGACGAACAATACCGTCAGGAGCAAAAAAATCAGGAAATACAAAAAATAGGCCGCTAGCAGATACCAGAACCGGCCGCGGGTGAGCGGCCAGTAAGCCATCAGGTGGAAACGCCGTTCGGAGTAGGTTTCCACGGCGATCAATGACAGGCGCACGCCTAGCCACACATCCAGCCAAACGGTGGCGATCACGCCGACTTCAGCCACGACGCGGGTGGCGGCCGGCACCGCGCTCATGATTGGGCTGGCCATCACGAAGACCAGATAAGCCGGCGTCCCGCCCACGCCCACCGCGGCGACGCAGGCGACCAAGGTCACCAGCCCTAGGCGCACCTCATCGGCGCCAAGCCGCAGGAAGAACCATCGCCTCTGGTCCGGGTGCAACACGGCCCGGAACGTGGCCACCGCGGTCACCAGCCAGACGAGGAGAAACATCACCATCAGGCCTTCGGCGAAAGGACCAAACCGGGAGGCCACGTCGCTGAGGTTCGCGGGCGCGTGCGCATGAGCGACCCTCACCGGCCTGCTCACCGCCACCACCCAGGCAGCGGCCGAGAACGTAGCCAGCCACAGCGCCGTCCAGACCAGGAACGCCTTGGGCTCACGCCGCAACAGCCCGAAACCCTCTCTGGCGGCGGTTCGGGGGGAAAGTGGTGTCATCGCTCGGCCGATCACGCTCCAGGCGCGGCGTGGCGCTCATAGGCATAGGCCATGAGTCCCACGTGCAAGGGAAGCCACGCTCAGGCCAGGACAACGCCAAAGGCGAACGGCCGAAACCAGTCCGCTCCGCCTATTCTCGCCGGCGTCAGCAAAAAGGCGCCGGCCGGCATGGCGGCGAGACAGAGGTTGCCGAAGGCGATGGCCGCCGCCCGCCCTCGCGTCAGCGGCCATGCCGACAGGACTTGCACCTTCCCCTTGGCCACGCTCGCCGCCTCCGCCAGAGATATCCGGATCGCCGCCCAGACCAGGGCCGCGGCGCCCGCAATCATCCCCGCGCCCGTGACAAGGCGTCCTTGGTTGTCCACCGCCCCGGCCCAGGTGGCCGCGTTCGCCGGATCAAAGCCGCGCCCGGCCGAAGCGATGGCGTAGACGAGGCAAAGCAGTCCCGTGACCAGCAACAAGCCAAGTATGGTCAGGAACACGATCGTCAGAGCCCAAGCCGCGGCCAGGCGCACCTCGACCATGCCGATCTGCAAGCCGCCTGGGCCGGGACTGCCCTTGGCGAGAGCCAGACGCCATAGGGCGCCACGGGCCACCAAGCCCAGCAGGAGCGTCAGCAGCAACCACGCTACTCCGCCTGTGGTCTCCCTGCCACTGCCGGCCGCGATCGAAGCCGCCGCGCCCGCGCCCGTCAGCATCAGCGCCGCCCAAGCGCCGCGCCACGCGGTGGGAGCAAAATGGGCTGCTGCTGAGATCGCGCGCGCAAGCACCTCAGGGCAAGGTCATGAAGCCGGGCTCGAGCCGACGAGATTGCGATAAGCCCAGGCCCAAGGCGCGGCGATGATCGCCCACAGGCAGCCAGTAATCGGTATGGCGACGAGGCCCAGGACGATCAGTCCTGGCGCCAGGGTGGCCAGTATCTCGGCTGCAGGACGCGTGAAGAAGGCGTGAAGCGCCATCAGCCCGCCTGCGGCCTGGCTCAGGAAGGCGAGGCCGGCGGCCAAGACCAACGCGCCGATCACGACCTCGATGACCATCAGGATAATGAACAGCGAAGCTGCAACCATGAACAGCTCGGTCACATGGCCGCGCGTAAGCGCCCAGACGTCCGTCAGGTGGAATTTGCCGTCTTCGACCATCATCGGCCCGGCAATCGAGAGGCGCAGCAGCACCCAGCACAGCAAAACCAGCAGACAGATCATACCGAGGATGGCGATTAAAACCGCCGCCGCCTTGGCGTGGACCACGGCGACGATGACCGTGATGGTGATCAGGGGAATGGCGGCTGCGAACACCGCCACCATCGCGGTCACGGCGAGGCCAATGGTGAGCAGGAACACGAACAGTTCCGCCGAGCCGACCCGAAGAAATGCGAACCGCCCCTCATCGGGTTTGAGGACGGCGCGAAACACCGCGCACGACAGCACGGCGCCGACAAACGCGCCGACGATCGACAGCAAAAT
>DASXMK010000271.1:0-5673 GCA_036495705.1 Caulobacteraceae bacterium
GCCGGGTCTCGACCGCTGGACCCTGGTCGACGCCGACGGCGTTGAACAGGTAGTGACGCACGAGCCGCGCCTGTCGGCCAGCGACTTCACCATCCTGCGCCAGGCGGTCATGGAAGGGGTCGGCATCGCCCTGCTGCCGGAGTTGTCGGCGCGGGTGGGCTTGGCCGACGGGCGCCTGGAGCGCATCCTGCCGAACTGGACCGGGCCAGAGGGTACCCTGCACTTGGTGTTCACATCCCGGCGCGGCCTGCTGCCGGGCGTGCGCGCCTTTATAGATTTCGCCGCCGGCGTGCTGGACCTGCGCTCACTGGCTTGGGCGCCGGCGTGGGATCCGGCGATCTAGCTCCAGATGCTGGGATGGGCGTGGCCGAGCGAGACCAGCCACAGCAGAGCGGCCCAGGTCGCCGCCGCGCTGATCAGGACCGGGAGGCGCACGGCGCGGCCTTGGCGGGCGCGATGAAGGCGCGCGCGTGAACGAGAGCCATGATGGCCAGGGTTGCGAGCTCCAGGCCGAACAAGGCGCGCGCCAGCTGATCGATGAAGGCCAGCGTGGCTCCGCGCGCGGGCGCGGCTTGCAGCCAGTGGACGAATTCGGTGGGTGAGAGGGACATGGGCGGACCGGACGCTTAGACGAATAGGAACCCCAAATGGTGAGGGAACGATCGACCGTCTAGCGGCTCGAATCGCAACTCAGCGTTGCTCTAGTGGAACAATGCCCGGCGCCGCCCAGGCGGGCGGTCAGCGCTTCAGGAAGCGATCGATGCCGGCGCGGGCGCTCTGGAAGCCCATGTTTTCGGTCATCGCCCGCCCGGCGATGGCGTAGGCCTCGGCCAGCGGCGCCTCCATCTGGCGGCGGAACGCGGCCTTGCCGAGGGCAATGGCGTCCGGCGGCTTGGCGGCGATCAGCGCCGCCGTCTCCTCGATCGCGGCGTCCAGCTCGGCGGCCGGGACGGCGCGGTTGATCAGCCCCAGGGCCACGGCCTCGTTGGCGGCGATGAACCGGCCGGTGAGCAGCATCTCCGTCGCCGCCTTGCGCCCGATGGCGCGGCCCACGGCCACGCCCGGGGTGGAGCAGAACAGGCCCAGATCGATGCCCGAGACCGCGAACCGGGCCGTATCGGCGGCGAAAGCCATATCGCAACTGGCCACCAACTGGCAGCCGGCGGCCACGGCCGCGCCCTGCACCCGGGCGATGACTGGCGCGCGGGCGGCGGCGATGGCCATCATCAGGGCCGAACAGCGGTCGAACAGGGCTTGATGAGCGGCCGGATCCTCAGTGGCGCGCAATTCGCCGAGGTCATGTCCGGCGCAGAACACCTTGCCGGCGGCGGCCAGGACGATGACGCGCACCCGCGCTTCGGCGGCGGCCTCGTCCAAGGCGGCGGCCAGCGCCGCCATCATGGCGGTGGACAGGACATTGGCGCGATCCGGATCGTTCAGGGTCAGACGGGCGATCGGCCCGTCGATCCGGCAGAGGACGAGGTCGTGGGAAATCGCGCGCTCCAATACGGCACCTCAAGCGAACCGCCGTGGCGCCGGCGGGCCGACAACGCTAAGTCATCCGGCGGCGATGGAGCAAGTCATGGGCGCACTCAATGGACGGGTGATCGTGGTCACTGGCGCGCTGGGCGCCTTGGGCCGGGCGGTGGCGGCGGCTGTGGAAAGCGCCGGCGCCCGGGTGGCCCGGCTCGACCTCGCGCCGGCGTCCGGCGAGCTTGTGTTCGGCGGCCTAGATCTCGCTGACGAGGCGGCCACCGGCGAGGTTGTCGCGCAGATCGCGGCCCAGTGCGGGCGAATTGACGGTCTGGTGAACATCGCCGGCGGCTTCAGCTGGCAGACCTTGGCCGATGTGTCCGCCTCAGCCTGGGAGCAGATGTTCCGGATCAACCTGCTGACCGCGGTCGCCGCCTCGCGCGCGGCGCTGGAACATCTGTCGGCTGGGGAGGGCGGCGCGATCGTCAATATCGGAGCCAATGCCGCCACGCGCGCGGCGGCGGGGATGGGAGCCTATGCGGCCTCCAAGGCGGGCGTGGCCAGGCTGACCGAGAGCCTCGCCGAGGAAATGTCGCCCAACGTGCGGGTGAACGCGATCCTGCCCAGCATCATCGACACACCGGCCAATCGCCGCGACATGCCCAAGGCGGACTACAGCCAGTGGGTGAGCCCGGACACGATCGCCAAGGTGGTGGTATTCCTGCTGTCCGACGATGCCGCCGCCATCAGCGGCGCCTTGATCCCGGTCACCAACCCGGGCCGGGCGGCCTCGGCCACAGTATAGATGGCTGGGTCGGCGATGCTCTCGGCGGCGCTTGTCGCGCTTGTGATCTGCGCCGGATCAGCCGGCGCCCAGGTCCCGGCCGGCTCCTACAAAGTCGATCCCGGACGCACGCGGGTGGTGTTTGAGCTGTCGCGTTTCGGCTTCATCACCTATCGTGGGCAATTCGTCGGCGCCTCTGGAACCCTGGCCTTCGACCCGGCCGCGGTGGCCGCCACCCGGCTCGAGGTCAGCGTGCCTATGACGGGCGTGACCATGGCCAGCCACGAACTCGGGCGATGGCTGGAAGGGCCGGCGTGGTTCGACGCCGCCGCCTTTCCGGTGATGACGTTCCGCTCCACGCTCGTCGCCGCCACCGGCGCCAATACCGCCAATGTCACCGGTGACCTGACCCTGCATGGCGTCACTCGGCCGGTGACTCTAAAGGTGAGGTTCAATCCGGCCGGGTCGGACCGCAGCCTCGGGTTCGAAGCCAGGGGCCGGATCCGGCGCAGCGACTTTGGCGTCGGCCGCTACGCCTTTCTGATCGGAGACGCCGTGGACCTCAACATCAACGCCGCCTTCCAACGGGTGGGCGCATGACCGATCTGCAACCCGAGATGAACGGGGCCGAAAGCCTGGTCCGAACCCTGGCCGGGGCCGGCGTGGAGGTGTGTTTCGCCAACCCCGGAACCTCGGAGATGCATTTCGTCGCCGCTCTGGACCGGGTGGCGCAGATGCGGGCGATCCTTGGCCTCTTCGAGGGGGCGGTCACCGGCATGGCCGACGGCTACGGCCGGATGGCCGGCAAGCCGGCCGCCACCCTGCTGCATCTGGGGCCGGGCCTGGCCAACGGCCTCGCTAACCTTCACAACGCCCGCCGCGCCGCCACCCCGATCGTCAACATCGTCGGCGACCACGCCACCTATCACGCCCAGTACGACGCGCCCCTCGCCTCGGACGTGGCCGGCTTCGCGCGCCCGGTTTCGGCCTGGGTGCATGCGTCGGTCAGCGCCCTCACCGTGGCCAGCGACGGGGCCCGGGCCGTGGCTGCGGCCCTTGAGCCGCCCGGCCAGATCGCCACCTTGATCCTGCCGGCCGACACCGCCTGGAGCCCGGCCGAAGGGCCGGCCCCGGCGCTGCCCGCGCCGGTTCCGGGCCGGGCCCCGGCCGATGCGGTGGAACGCTGCGCCCAGGCCTTGCGGGCCGGCCAGGCGGCCTCGATCCTGATGCGTGGCGCCGCCCTGGGCGAGGCCGGCCTTGCAGCCGCCGGCCGCATCGCCGAAGCTACCGGCGCGCGTCTGATCGTCGACACCTTCGCTCCGCGCCTGGCCCGGGGCGCCGGCCGGGTGGCGGTCCAGCGCATCCCCTATTTCGCCGAGCAGATCGTCGAGTTCATGGGCGAGGTCGAGGACCTGATCCTGGTCGGAGCGCGCCCGCCGGTGTCGTTCTTCGCCTATCCCCGCAAGCCCAGCTGGGGCCTGCCTGCGGCGGCGCGCATTCATTACCTGACGCATCCGCACGAGGACGGGGTCCAGGCCCTGCTCGACCTGGCCGAGGCCGTGGGCGCCGCGCCCGCGCCAAGGATTTTGGCCCCGTACAATCGTCCCGACGCGCCGGCTGGGCCCCTCAACCAGTACGTCATCGGCCAGGCCATCGCCCGGCATCTGCCCGAGGGGGCGATCCTGTCCGATGAAGGGGCGACCGGCTCGGGCGGGACGATGCTGGCGACCGCCACGGCGCCGCCGCACGATCATCTGGCGCTGACCGGAGGCTCGATTGGCCAGGGCGTGCCGTTGGCGACTGGCGCGGCGGTGGCCGCTCCAGGGCGCAAGGTGGTGTGCCTGCAGGGCGACGGCGGGGCCATGTACACCCTCCAGGCTCTGTGGACCCAGGCGCGGGAAAAGCTCGATGTGACCACCGTGATCCTGGCCAACCGATCCTACGCCATATTGAACATCGAACTGGCCCGGGTCGGCGCCCTCAACGTCGGACCCAAGGCGCTGGCCATGCTCGACCTGCGCGATCCGGCGCTGGACTTCGTCGCCTTGAGCCACGGCTTGGGGGTGGAGGCCAGCCGCGCCGAGACGGCCGAGGCGTTCGAGTCCCAGTTCGCGGCCGCCATGGGCCAGACCGGGCCGCGCTTGATCGAGGCGGTGCTCTAGGGATTAAACCTCTCCGGCAAGCGTGGGTATTCACCGTTTGACAACTGTCCGCCGCGCGCCCATCTCCGGGGGCGAGGGACAAGTCGTGAGGATCGCCATGTCCATACGCTCAATGCTAGCCGGCGGCGCGGTGCTCGCCGTCCTCGGCCTTGCCGCGGCTCCAGCCACGGCCGACCCCGAACACCCGTGTTTCTTCATCAACCAATGGCAAGGGTGGAAGGCCGCCGGACCCAACGTCATCTATCTGCGGGTCAATCTGCGCGACATTTATCGCGTCGAGCTCAGCGCCGGCTCGCAGGAGTTGACTTGGCCGGGCAGCTACCACCTGGTGTCCAGGATTGAAGGCAGCACATCGATCTGCAGTCCGCTCGACCTGCAGCTGGCGGTGGCCGACGGCCACGGTTTCTATCAGCCGCTGATCGTGCGCTCGATCGCCAAGTTGACGCGGGAACAGATCGCCGCCCTGCCGCGCAAGGACCTGCCTTGAGCCCCTACCCGAAGCCTGAGGCCGCGACGGTTTGAGCCTGGAGGCGGTGATCTGGGATTACGGCGGGGTTTTCGCAGGCTCGCCGTTCGAAGCCTTCAACGCGTTTGAAGCCCGGCGGGGCCTGCCCCGGGACTTCATCCGCACGGTCAACTCCACCAATCCGCTGGCCAACGCCTGGGCCCTATTCGAAAGCGCCCATATCGATGCGGCCGGATTTGATCGCTTGTTCCTGGATGAATCGACTGCGCTCGGCCATCCGGTCCAGGGGGTCGAGGTTCTGCCTCTGCTCTCCGGGGCGCTGCGGCCACGGATGGTCAAGGCCCTGGAAGCCTGCAAGGCCCGTTACAAAGTCGGCTGCATCACCAATAACATGGCCCAGGGGCATGGTCCCAGCATGGCCGCGGACCGCGCGGCCGCCTCGACCACCGGCGAAGTGATGGCCCTGTTCGATGCGGTTATCGAAAGCTCCAAGGTGGGGGTGCGCAAGCCCGATCCGGAGATCTACCGCATGATGTGCGTGGCCCTGAAGGTTCTGCCAGCGGATTGCCTCTATCTCGACGACCTCGGCATCAATTGCAAAGGCGCGGCCCAAATCGGCATGACCGCCATCAAGGTCGTCAGCGAAGCCCAGGCGCTCGAAGATCTGGCCCGCGCCACCGGTTTGGCGTTCGCGCTCGAAGCCGGGGCCGTCGGATGAGCCGCCCAGCCAGGATCGGCGCCGCCGAGGCCCTCGACCATCATCCCGAATGGTTCAATGTCTACAACCG
>DASXMK010000272.1:0-2701 GCA_036495705.1 Caulobacteraceae bacterium
CTCCAGCGAGGTGTCGGCGAACGATTCAGCCTCGATGCCGGCGTCGAAACCGGTCAGGTCCTTGGCGTCGAATCCCTCGAAGGTGTCCAGCAGATGGGCGGTCGCGCCCCGTCGGCGCGCGTAGGCGGCCAGAAGGATCGCGGTGGCGCCCTTGTAGACGCCAAGCTCGGCGAAATCCCCGCCCAAACCCTCCTTGACGATCTGGTCGAAGGCCAGGGAGAAGACATAGAAGCGCGCCAGGTCGCCGTTGTTGTCCTGTCCGGCCAGGAACCCCCTGAGGTCCGCCTCCAGGCCCGTCTGTCCGCCCAGCGCCAGATAGCGTGCATAGTTGTCGCGATAGCGTTGCGGCGGATCGGCGCTCAGGCCGGCGGCGGCCGGCCCATGGAACGGGCTCTGGTCGCTCATGGGCGCCCGTCACGCGCCAACATCGCTTTGGCGTGCTCCAGGACCATCTCCGGGGTGATGAGCTTCACGCAGATATGCTCGTGCCGGCACTCCTCCAGGATGTCGAAGCCGCACGGCGAGCACGGCGTCTGGGCCATCAGGGTGCGCACGCGCGGCCCACGCGGCCCCCATTCCTGCGGCTGGAAGGCGGCGGCGTAGATGGCCAGGGTCGGGGCGCCGAGGGCGGCGGCCAGATGGGCGATGCCGGAATTGTTGCAGATCACCAGATCGGCCAGACCGACCACCTCCGACAGCTCGAGCCAGGTCGTCTGCCCGCCGAGGTTGACGATCCGCTCCCCGCCGCCGGCGCCGGCGACGATCTCGCCAAGGGCGTCGGCCTGGGCCTTGGAGCCGAGCAGCACGACCTGGATGTCCGCCTGCTGCAGCAGCAGACCGGTCAGGCGCACATAGCTGTCGAGTGGCCAGTCGCGCAGCAGCTTGTTGCTGAACGGGGCCAGCATGACCTTGGGGCCGGGCGGCAGGGCGGCGATACGCGCCACCACGGCGGGGCGTTCGGAGCCGGGCCGTCTTGGCGTGAGGTTCGGCGGGACAAAGGCGATGCGCTGTTTGACCAGTTCGACCAGGAGCGAGAACTGCTCGCCGATATGCACCTCCACGGGGCGGAAGCGGGCCAGGGGCCGCAGATCGCCCAGGCGCTCAATCCGCACGCCCGCGAACTGCAGCGAGCCGCCGAACGGTCGTCCGGCGCTGTGGATGCGAAATTCCAGACGGCCGCTGTCGTTGTCTTCACTGTCGTCATCGTTGTCGAAGGTCAGGGTCGGGCCGGCCGATCCGCCGTCGAGGTCCTCGCCCCTGGCCAGGGCCGAGGCCAGCATCAGCCGATCGCGCGCGACTTCGACCGTCAGCCGAGGCGGGCCGAAGAGGCCGCCGGCGCGCAGGGCGAACGTCGCCCTGTAGCGCCCCAGGGGCAGCTTGACGTAGGGGCCCCAGACGATGTGGCCCTCGGCGATGCGGCCGCGGCTCTGGTGGAGGATGGCCGGGGCGCGCTGCAGCCGCGAGATGAAGCGCTCGGCCGGAATGTCGAAGATGCGCTCGCCCTCGGCCTGATCCTGGTCCTTGAACTTGGGCTGCGCAGGCAGGGCGATGTCGAGATACGGAAACCGGGTCCGCGAGCCGATGCCGCATCGGAGGCTGGCCGGGACGCGCTCCAGCAGGTTTCGGGTGTCGTCATCCACGCGCAGGTCGATCGCCACGTCAAAGCCGCCGGCGACGGCGGCGTCGAACGCCGCCAGGTCCTGGGCCGGGCGTCCGCGCCAGCCCTGGTCGTCGAAATAGTCGTAGCCGAGCACCTGATCGGCCAGGCCGCTTTCGGTGGCCATGGCCAGGTTCCACGAGCCGCAGATCAAAGTGATGTGATCGTCGGGAAAAGCCTCGCGCAACGCCCGCATGGCCGGCATGCCAATGATGAAATCGCCCAGATGGTCGAGCTTGAGGACCAGGATCCGGCGCGAGCCGGGGGCGGGGAGGGTCCTGGTCTCGCCCACGGCGATAGGGGCGGCCAGGAAATCGTCGCTCAACCGGGTTCTCGCCATGTCAGATCGATCTTGGCATGTTTCCGCCCGGCCCCGCCGGGAAACGGCTATACTGGGCCGGCGGCGGGCTGTCCCACCGAAAAAGGACCTCGCCGCGGGCGTTCAAAATCCTGGCGACAGTCCTTAAAGAGGGGTGGATGAAGCTCAAAACGCCGATCAGCGGCGAATTCACCCTCGACAACCTGGAAGACGCCTTCGCCGAAGCCCTGGGTGCGGCGCCGGCGGGGCGCGAACCGTTCCTGACGCGCGTGCTCGAAGACTGGCGGCCGGGGGAGCTGGCCGGAGTCAGCCCGGTCGACCTTGGCTGCGTCCTGGCCTCGTTCTGGCGCTTCGCCCAGGAGCGGCGCGAGGACGCGCCGACGGTGCGCCTGATCCGCGCCCGGGGGGCCGGCGGGCGCGACCTCAAGTTCGATCTGCTGGAGATCGTCCAGCCGGATGCGCCGTTCCTGGTCGATTCGGTCATGGGCGAGGTCGGCGAGGCCGGCGCCGACGTGCGCGCCATGTTCCACCCGGTGACCGAGAGCGCCGGCGCGCGCCTGTCGATGATCCAGGTGTGGCTGGCGCCGGTCGGCGAAGAGCGCCGGGCCGGGCTGATGGAGCGGGTGCTGGCGGCCATGGCCGACGTGCACGCGGCGGTGAACGACTTCCGGCCCATGCTGGAGCTGCTGGCCCACACCATCGACGACCTCGAAAAGGCGGCCCCG
>DASXMK010000273.1:0-2767 GCA_036495705.1 Caulobacteraceae bacterium
GGGCCCGCGACGGCGCCCGAGCTCGCCCGCCGCGCCGGGGGACTGACTGAACGCTATGTCCGCGAATGGTCGCTGGCTCAGGCGGCCAACGGCTATGTCGCTTACGATCCGGAGACGGAGACGTTCAGCCTGACGCCCGAGCAGGCCATGGTCTTTGTCGAGCGCGACAGCCCGGTCTATCTCGAAGGCGCTTTCGACCTCGTCGCGGCGATGATCGAGGGTGAGCCGAAGGTGGAGCATTCGTTCCGCACCGGCCAGGGGGTGCGCTGGGGCGATACAGCCGGCTGCCTGTTCTGCGCCACCGGGGCCTTCTTCCGCCCGGGCTATGTCAACAACATCGTCCAGAGCTGGCTGCCGGCCCTGGACGGCGTCGAGGCCAAACTCAAGGCCGGGGCCAAGGTGGCCGACGTTGGCTGCGGCGTCGGCTTTTCGACCCTGCTGATGGCGCAGGCCTATCCCAACAGCCAATTCGTCGGCTACGATTTCCATGAGCCCTCGATCGAGGAAGCCCGCCGCCACGCCCAGGGCCACAATCTCGGCGGGCGGGTAAGCTTCGAGGTCGCCACCGCCAAGGACATCGCCGAGACCGGCTACGACCTGGTGACCTTCTTTGACTGCCTGCACGACATGGGCGATCCGCGCGGCTGCGCCAAACACATGCGGCGCATCCTCAAGGACGACGGTGTGTGGATGATCGTCGAGCCGATCGCCGGCGACAAACCCGCCGATAACCTGAACCCGGTCGGGCGGCTCTATTACAACGCCTCGACCATGATCTGCGTCCCTACGTCCCTGGACCAGGAGGTCGGCGAGGGGCTGGGGGCCCAGGCCGGCCAGGCGAAGCTGTCGGAAGTCATCCGTGAAGGGGGCTTCAGCCACGTCTCCCGGGCGACCGAGGGCCCGTTCAACATGGTCCTGGAGGCGAGGGCCTAGACCCTCGAAGCCCCCTCCACCGCTTCGCGGTCCCCCTCCCCCAGAGGGGGAGGAGAACACCGGTGCTCTCTCCCCCCTCTGGGGGGAGACCCGGCGATAGCCGGGAGGGGGCCTCTACCTCAGCGCCACCGGTTGGCCGTGCGGGGTGTGCAGATAGGCCTCCGTCCAGGCGGCCTTGCGGCTCGCCAGCTCGGCCGGCTCGCTCAGGCCTTTGGCCGCTGTCAGGGCCTCCAGCGCCGCCAGCCAGGCTTCGTAGTACGGCCCGTCCGGACGGGCGGCGATCGCCTGGCTGAGCGCCGTCGCCCATTCGCTCCAGGTAAAAGCCCCGCGGGCGTGCAGTTCCACCGTCAGGGCGAAGGCCTGCGCCTGCCACGGTTCTTCGAAGGGGTTCTCCCGCGGCGCCTCAGGCCGGTTCAAGATAGCTTTCCCAAAGATCGAGGTGGACGCTGTCCCGACCGTCCTGGCCCCACAGCTCGGCGGCGCTGAACCTCACCCCGTACAGCGGCTCGGGGCATTCGCCCTGGAAATGGGCGTTGGTGTCCGGCAGCACATGCGCCCCGTGCCGCCGTTCGATGACACCGACATGGCCGCGCACATAGCGCGGCAGGCGGGTGTGGCTGGTCGGGTTGAGGTTGCGGGCCCGCACCGTCTCGCCGATCGAAAACTTCGGCTTCGCGCCGCCTTCGCGCAGGGTCGGGCCGCCGGCGGCCAGCACCGCCGGCACCCGCGCCGCGGTCAGCGGCGGGCTAACCTTGGGCGCATCCGGCCCCGGCGTCAGCCCGGTCTCGTTCATGATCGTGATCAGGCCCGCCAACCATTTCTCATAATAGCTCATGGCCAGATAGTCCGGGCCCGGAATGCGCTCGCGGGCGTGGCGCCCGGCGTCGATGTTCCACCGCCCCCAGGCGCCGGCGGCCAGGACCAGGGCCAGGACCCGCGCCTCCCATGGGGCGTGGAACAGCGGTTCGTCCGGGTCCGGATCGATGGGGCCCAAGCCATGCATGCCGCCCATGTCGTGCACGCTGTTCATGGGACGCCGTTCATGCCGTGACGGGGAGAAGTTTCGCCGTGCCGATCATCGAATCCCGGGTGACCAAAGTCGCCAGGGTGTCTTCGGACATCCCGGCGCTGCCGGCCGGACGTTCGGGAATGACCAGGTAGCGGATCTCGGCGGTGGAATCCCACACCCGGATCTCGACCTCGTCGCCGAGGGTGAGGCCGAACTCGGCCAGCACCCCGCGCGGGTCGATCACCGCCCGCGAACGGTAGGGCGAGGCCTTGTACCAGGTCGGCGGCAGGCCGAGCACCGACCACGGATAGCAGGAGCACAGGGTGCAGACGACGAGGTGGTGCACGCCCGCCGTGTTCTCCACCGCCACCATGTGCTCGCCCTGGCGCCCGCCGAAACCCATTTCGGCGATGGCGCCGGTGGCGTCGGCCAGCAGCCGGGCGCGATAAGCCGGATCGGTCCACGCCCGGGCCACGACCTTGGCCCCGTTGCGCGGGCCGATCCTGTGCTCATAGGTCTCGATGATGGCGTCGAGCGCCGCCGGGTCCACGAGGCCCTTGTCGACCAGCAGCGATTCCAGCGCCTTGACCCGCAGGGCTGTGTCGCTCGGCGGCTCCTGGCCGTGGTCGTGGTGGTGGGGGTGGTCGGTCATCCGAACAGTCTTATCGGACCCGTGAGCGGAGGCTAGGTCGTAGTGAGGATTTAACGGCTTAGAGGATTCACGTCCTCAGCGAACAGTGATTCAAGGCTGATTTTTGGGGATCAGCCATGACCTCGGAGATCAACCCGGATCGCCTGAGCGACGAACAGTGGGCGCGCATCGCG
>DASXMK010000274.1:0-11422 GCA_036495705.1 Caulobacteraceae bacterium
GTGATCCGCTCGATCCGGCCGGCCGACCAGGTGGTCAAGATCGTCTACGACGGCCTGATCGAGATGCTGGGCGGCGAAGCGCCCGAGCCGCTCACCCTGGCGCTCAACCCACCGACCGTGATCCTGCTGTCCGGCCTGCAGGGCTCGGGCAAGACCACCATGTCGGCCAAGGTGGCCCTGCGCCTCGCACGTGTGGAGCGCCAGAAGGTGCTCATGGCCTCGCTGGACGTGCGCCGGCCGGCGGCCATGGAGCAGCTGGCGATCCTCGGCAGGGAAGCGGGCGTGGAAACCCTGCCGATCGTCGCCGGCCAGGCCCCGGCCGACATCACCCGTCGCGCCCTTTCGGCCGCCAGGCTCGGCGGCTTCGACGTGCTTATCCTCGATACCGCCGGGCGCACGACCCTGGACGAGGCGATGATGAGCGAGGCGGCCGAAATCGCCCGCATTTCCAACCCGGCCGAGACCCTCCTGGTGGCCGACAGCCTGACCGGTCAGGACGCGGTGCGCACCGCCAAGGCCTTCCACGAACGCCTGCCGCTCACCGGCCTGGCGCTCACGAGGGCCGATGGCGATGCCCGCGGCGGGGCGGCTCTGTCCATGCGCGCGGTCACCGGCCTGCCGATCAAGTTCCTGGGTGTGGGCGAGAAGATCGACGCCCTCGACCTGTTCGACGCCCGCCGGGTGGCCGGCCGCATCCTTGGCCACGGCGATGTGGTGGCGTTGGTGGAGAAGGCGGCGGCGGATTTCGACCGCGCCAAAGCTGAGACCACGGCGCGCAAGCTCGCCAAAGGTCAGTTCGATCTCGACGACCTCGCCGATCAGCTGGCGCAGATGGAGCGCATGGGCGGCATGGAGGGGCTGATGGGCCTGCTGCCGGGCGTGCAGAAGGTCAAGAAGCATATCGCCGAAGCCGGCGTCTCCGACCGCATCATCCGCCGCCAGCGCGCGATTATCGGCTCCATGACCAAGAAGGAGCGCCGCAAGCCGGACATCCTGCAAGCCTCGCGCAAGCGGCGCATCGCCGCCGGGGCCGGGGTCGAGGTGGCCGAGATCAACCGCCTCCTCAAGCAGCATCGCCAGATGCAGGACGCCTTCAAGATGATGGCTCGCGGCGGCGGCAAGGGCTTCGCCCGCATGGCCGGCATGATGGGCCTGGGCGGTCCCGGCGGGGCCGACGCCCTTGAGGCCCTGGGTCGAGCCCAGGGGACGCCCGGCGACACGCCCGCTCAACTGCCCGGACTTGGCGGCGGCTCACCGCTTCCAGGGCTTGGCGGCCAGCCGTTCAATCCCTTCCGCAAACCCTGACCGTTCCCTCTCTCAGATAAAGGACCCTCATGCTCAAGATTCGCCTCGCCCGCGGCGGCGCCAAAAAGCGCCCCTACTATGCGATCGTCGTCGCCGACAGCCACTCCCCGCGCGATGGCCGCTTCATCGAAAAGGTCGGCGCCTATGATCCGCTGCTGAAGAAGGACGACGCCCGCCGGGTGACCCTCAATGCTGAGCGGATCAGCCAATGGCTGGCCAAAGGCGCGCAGCCGACCGAGCGCGTCTCCCGCTTCCTGGGGGCCCAGGGGCTGGCCAAGTGGGAGCCGGGTTCCAACCCCAAGAAGGGGGAGCCGCACGCCAAGGCCAAGGAGCGCGTCACCGAGCGCGAGGAGCGCGCCGCCGCCAGAGCCGCCGCGCCTGAGCGCGAAGAAACTGTCTCCGAAGAGGCCCCGGTCGAGGCGCCCGCCGAAGCCGTCGCCGAAACCGTTGAAGCGGCGGCCGAGGCCCCAGCCGAAGCTGCCGGCGAATCCGTCCCAGAGATCGTGGACGAAGCCCCAGCCGAAGCCGCCTCGGAGCCTGCCGCTGAAACGGAAGCTGAGATCGTCGAAGCCGCGGCCGAGCCGGAAGCGGAGACCCAGCCCGAGGCCGCCGCTGAAGCTGCGCCGGAGGCCGACGCTGAGCCCGCCGCTGAAGCCGCGCCGGAGGCCGAGGCTGAGCCCGCCGCTGAAGCGGCCGCGGAGCCCGAGACCGAAGCCCAGGCTGAAGCCGAACCCGAGGCGGCTGAAGAACCGGCTACGGAAGCCTGACCCTGATGACCGGACGCCTGATCCTGGTGGGTCAGGTCGCCGGCGCCTTTGGCGTGCATGGCGAGCTGCGGCTGACGGCCCACACGGCCGATTCGCGGAGCCTCCTCGCCTACAGCCCGCTGCGCGATGAGGCCGGTCATGAAATCCTGACCCTGACCGGCGGCCGCCCGGTCAAAGGCGGCCTTATCGCCCGGGCCCGGGAGGTAGGCACGCGCGAACAGGCTCAGGGCCTGCGCGGCCTTCGCCTCTACGTCGAACGCGAAGCGCTGCCGGCGCCAGCTCCAGACGAATACTATCTCGCCGACCTCATCGGTCTGGCGGTCCGCAGTCCGGCGGGCGAGGTGTTGGGAACGGTCAAGTCAATGGCGGATTTCGGCGCCGGTGATCTCTTGGAAATCGCTCCGGCCGATGGCGGTCCAAGCTGGTGGGCGCCGTTCACCCGCGACCTCGTCCCGGAGGTGCGCCTTGCGGATGGCTGGCTGATCGTGATCCGCCCCGCGGAGGACGAGAGCTAGCCGTCCCCGAACTGGTCGCTGGCGCGAATCAGGGCGTCCAATATCCCCGGCTCGTCAAAAGCGTGGCCGGCGTCGGCGATGACCTCCAGCTTAGCCTCGGGCCAAGCCTTGGCCAGGCGCCAGGCGGCGCGCATTGGCGTCGCGACGTCATAGCGGCCCTGAACGATGACCCCGGGGATGCCGGTCAGGCGGTGGGCGTCGCGGATCAGCTGATTGTCCTCCAGCCACGAGCGATGAGTGAAATAGTGGTTCTCGATGCGGGCGAAAGCGAGAGCGTAGCGCTCCTCGCCGAACTGCGCCGCCAGGTCGTTGGGCAGAAGGGTGATGGTGCCGGCTTCCCACAGGCTCCAGGCTTTGGCGGCTTCGACCCGGGCGGCCTCGTCCTCGCCAGTGAGCCGGCGGCGGTAGGCGGCGACGAGGTCGTCGCGTTCAGCCTCGGGGATCGGAGCCAGGAAGCGCTCCCACAGGTCCGGGAACAGCCACGACGCGCCACCCTGGTAATACCAGTCGATCTCCGCCGGCGTGGCGGTGAAGACTCCGCGCACAATAAGGCCGCGCACGCGCTCGGGGCGGGTCTCGGCATAGGCCAGCGCCAGGGTCGAGCCCCAGGATCCGCCGAACACCAGCCAGCGCTCATGACCAAAATGGGCCCTCAGGCGCTCGATGTCGGCCACCAGATCCCAGGTTGTGTTGGCCGCCAGTGAGGCGTGCGGGGTCGAGCGGCCACAGCCCCTTTGATCGAACAGGGTCACGCAGTGGCGGGCGGGATCGAACAGCCGCCGTTGGGCGGGCGAACAGCCGGCCCCCGGACCGCCGTGCAGGAACACCACCGGCGCGGCTTGTGGGTTACCGCACCGCTCCCAATAGATCTGGTGGCCATCGCCGACCTCGAGCATGCCGCTCTCGAAAGGGTCGATCGGCGGATAGAGGCCGCGGCGGGCGCTGTGGCCGGCGTCAAGGCTCATCTGGACTCCTGAAGGGTTCGGTCCCACTACCACGTTCTCTCTCTTCAAGTTTCGCCCCAAGGACAAGCGCCGCGGCCATGGACGAGCGCATATTGGCGGCGGTGGTGACCCACCATCCGGGCCCCGAGCTGGCCGAGAACCTGCAGGCACTGCGCCGCCAGGGCGCCGAGGTCCTGGTGATCGACAACGGCTCGCCAGACTTCGCCGCCATCGAACGCGCGGCGAACGCCAGCGGATGCCAAACGCTGCGCAATGCGGACAACCTGGGCGTCGCAGCCGCCCTCAACCAGGCGGCGCGGGCGGCGCAGGCCGGCGCTTACGCCTGGCTGGCGATGTTTGACCAGGACAGCTGGGCTCCGGATGGCGCCCTGGCCGAACTGCTGGCGCTCTACGCGGCTCATCCCGCGCGCCAGCGCGTCGCCATCCTGGCCATGAGCCACCGCGACCGGGCCATGGGGCGCGGCTATGCCCGGGGCAGCGATGTGCTCGAGCAAGGATCCGACTGGCGTTCGCTGCGTGCGACCATCACCTCGGGCAGCCTAGTGCGCGTCGCGGTGTTCGATCGCGTCGGCCTGTTCGACGAACGCCTGTTCATCGACGGGGTGGACCATGACTTCTGCCTGCGCTGCCGCCGCGCCGGCCTGTTGGTGGTGGAGGGGCGGCCGGTGTTGGAACACGCCCTCGGCGCGGTGACGACGCACCGACTGCTCGGGCGGACCATCGCCTGCACCAACCACGCTCCGAGCCGGCGCTACTATATCACCCGCAACAGCCTGGAAATCAGCGCCCGGCATGGCGCCGGAGACTGGCTGTGGTCGGTGCGCAACCTGGCCCACCTGGCGGACTCCAACCTAACGGCCCTGGTGTTCGAAGACCATCGCGCGGCCAAGGCCGCCGCCATGCTCCAGGGCGCCTGGCACTTCGCTGTGCGCCGCTTCGGCCCGCGACCTTGCCAGGGCCGGCCGCGTCGGGCGACTTAAGCTTTATGACCGATTCCCCGGGCATCCTGCCGAGCCAGCTTATCGAGAGCCTGATCGCGGCCGGCGGGTTGTCGGCGGCTAAGGGGTTCACGGACGAACTGGTGCAGCCGGCCAGCCTCGACCTTCGGCTGGGCGCGCGCGCCTGGCGCGTCCGCGCCTCGTTCCTGCCCCGGCGCGACGGGACGGTGGCCGAGCGCATCGAGGAACTGGCCATGCACCAGCTCGATCTAACCGAGGGTGCGGTGCTGGAACGCGGCTGCGTCTACATCGCCGAGCTTCAGGAGCGCGCCGCCCTGCCGGCCGGGGTCTCGGGCCGGGCCAATCCGAAGAGCTCGACCGGTCGGCTGGACGTTTTCGTGCGTCTGCTCACCGACGGCCAGCCGGCGTTCGATGACATGGCTGACGGCTATCGCGGGCCGATGTACCTGGAGATCGCCCCGCAGACCTTTTCGGTGCTGGCCCGGGCCGGGACCCGGCTCAACCAGCTGCGGCTGCGGCGCGGGCCGCCGGCCCCGCTCGAGGCCCGGGCCGTGGGCGTGGATCTGTCGGGGGAGATCGTTGGCTATCGCGCTCGCCGCCACGCCGGGGTCATCGATCTCGACCTAGAGGACCGCTACGACCCGGACGATTTCTGGGAGCCGCTGCGCGCCCGCCGCGGCGGACTGCTGCTCGATCCGGGAGAGTTCTACATTCTGGCCTCGCGGGAGCGCATCGAGATTCCGGTGCTGCAAGCCGCCGAGATGACCCCCATCGACCCGGCCGTGGGCGAGTTTCGGGTCCATTACGCCGGGTTCTTCGATCCCGGGTTCGGCACCGTCGAGGCCGGCGGCGAAGGCTCGCGCGCCGTCCTGGAGGTGCGCAGCCACGAAACCCCATTCCTGCTCGAGCACGGCCAGACCGTGGCCCGCCTGACCTTCGAGGCCCTGGCCGAGCGGCCGGCCCGGCTCTATGGCTGGCGCGGCTCGCACTATCAGCGCCAGGGCCTTCGCCTGGGCAAGCACTTTCGGGTCAACCCTCTTCCCTAGGCGGAGTGAGGGGGGAGCCCTCGGACGTTGAGGGCTAAGGCGACGCGCCTGACGGTTAAGCCGCGGCTTTCTCGGTTTCCTGCGGGTCGCGCAGCACGTAGCCCCGGCCCCAGACGGTCTCGATGTGGTGGTGATCGGTGGCCGCCTTGAGCTTCTTGCGGAGCTTGCAGATGAACACGTCGATGATCTTGAGCTCCGGCTCGTCCATGCCGCCGTAGAGATGGTTGAGGAACATCTCCTTGGTCAGGGTCACGCCCTTGCGCAGGGAGAGCAGCTCCAGCATCTGGTACTCCTTGCCGGTGAGATGCACGCGCACGCCGCGCACCTCCACGGTCTTGCCCTCCAGATCGACGGCGATGTCGCCGGTGCGGATGATCGAGTGAGCGTGGCCCTTGGACCGGCGGACGATGGCGTGGATACGGGCCACCAGTTCCTCGCGATGGAACGGCTTGGTCATATAGTCATCGGCCCCCCCGCCCAGGGTGCGGACCTTGGATTCGATCTCCTGGCTGCCAGAGAGGATCATGATCGGCGTGCCGATCCGGGCCATGCGCAACGTGCGCAGCACGTCCATGCCGCTCATGTCAGGCAGGTTCAGATCGAGCAGGATGAGGTCGTAGTCGTAGATCTTGCCCAGATCCACGCCCTCTTCGCCAAGGTCGGTGACATAGACGTTGAAGCCCTCGGCCGTGAGCATCATCTCGATACCCCGGGCGACGACCTTATCGTCCTCGATCAGCAGTACGCGCACTTCAAGCCCTCCACCATCGCGGGCCGCATCCGCTTCGCCCGATCCCGCGGCGATCTTGTGGCCGCCTGGATTGACGAGGCGTTAATGGTTAACGGCCGACAGGCGAATCGGTAGGCTGATTTGCCTGGCCCCGCCAAGAGTCGAAGCACAAGGGTGGCGATAATGGTCGCGCGGTTGCTCATTTCCAGCGCTGGAATGCTCATTGTCATGGGAGCGATACTGTTCGGCAGCGCTGGGACTTGGTCCTGGCCGGGGGCGTGGGCATTCCTCATCGAAATGGCCGTGAGCAGCCTTGGCCTTGGCCCGGGATTGGCGCGCCACGACCCGGCCCTGCTCGCTTCGCGACTGGGCTCGCCGATCGAGAAGGCGCAGTCGCCTTGGGATCGGGTGTTCATGTTCGGGGCGCTGGTCAGCTTCTGCGCGTGGACGGCGTTCATGGGCTGGTGCTGGCGCGCCAATCACGGGACCGATGTGCCGGCGTGGCTGCAGGTGGCCGGTTTCATCCTCGTGGCCGCGTGCATGGGGCTGTGCTGGCTGGTCTTCCGGGCCAACAGCTTCGCCGCGCCGGTGGTCAAGCTACAGACCGGCCAGACGGTGGCCAGCCATGGTCCCTACCGCTTCGTGCGCCATCCGATGTATGCCGGCGCTCTGCTGTATTTCCTCGGCGTGCCAATGCTGCTCGGAGTGTGGACCGGCCTGCTGGCGACACCGTTCCTGGCCTTCGGCCTCGGCGCGCGGGCGCTCGGCGAGGAGCGCGTGCTGCGCGTCGGCCTGGCGGGGTACGACGACTACGCCAGCCGCGTGCGCTACAGGTTCGTGCCGCTGGTCTGGTGAGACTGCAGAACCTGCGCGCCCTGCTCGCTTTCCACCGCCTGGCGCAGGGCCGAGAGGTCATCGCCGATGCGGAAGATGGCGACATAGAATTCGCACATCGCCCGCCACACCAGGCCGGCGGCGCCAACGGCCAGCAGGCCGCCGACCAGCACCGGTATGGCCAGCAGCAGGGCCGCCCAACTGCCTTCCCGGAAAGCGACGCCTATCGACGCACCCACGACAGAAAAGGCCGCGATGATGATTACGCCCAGGCCCGCCCAATAGACGAGGTGGATGACTGGGCCGGTAACCAGACGCTCGAAAGTAAGGACCGACCAGATTCGTCCGGGCCGCGACGGGCGGTGGGGCCTGTCAAAATCCATCGACGTCATTCCTGTCTCGACCCCCGGCGGCGCCGCCATGGCTAGCAGCGCGGACGCGGCGCGGCAATGGCGGGCGGGGGCGGGACGGGGCTCCCTCTCAGGCGCGTCGTCGTGAGTCGCCCTCGCTGCGGAGGGTCGTGCGCAATCCCGCCATGCCGTGGCGGTCGAAGGCCGCTTGCCAGGAATCGAATTCCTCTTCGGTGAGGCCATAGCGGCCAAGGGCTTCGTCAAGGGTCAGCAACCCGCCGCGCACCGCGGTGACGACCTCGGCCTTGCGCCGGATCACCCAACGCCGGGTATTGGCCGGCGGCAGGTCGGCCAGCCTCATGCGCCCGCCGTCGGGGCCGATGACCGAAACGGGGCGGGAGTCCTGCCGAAGCGCCTGTACTGGCATAACGCGTTCCATCGATGTCCGGGCTGGGGACAATGCCTCGCGATTGATAACGAGGTGCTAATGACCATTTGACCCGGTCTGCGCTAAACAGGCGCCCGCTCAAGGAAGACCACGCGCGTCCGATGCTCGCCGAGCCCAAGATCGCCGATGACGCCGGCCACGCCGTGCGCCAGGCCCTGCGCCTGCCGGACGGCGCGCGGGTGGTCGCCGCCATGTCCGGCGGGGTCGATTCCACCGTCACAGCCGCCCTCCTGAAGCGCGCCGGCTACGATGTCGTGGGCGTCACCTTGCAGCTCTATGATCACGGGGCGGCGGTGCGCCAGAAGGGGGCGTGCTGCGCCGGCCAGGACATTCTCGACGCCCGCGCCGCGGCCGATGCGCTGGCGATCCCGCACTATGTGCTCGACTACGAAAGCCGCTTCCGCGCCGCGGTGATCGAGCCCTTCGCCGACAGTTACGCCCACGGTCTCACGCCGGTGCCATGCGTGCGCTGCAACCAGACGGTGAAGTTCCGCGACTTGCTGGATGTAGCCCGTGACCTCGGCGCAGCGGCGCTGGCCACCGGCCATTACGCCCGGCGAATCGTTGTGGGCGATGATGCGCGCCTGCACCGCAGCGCCGACCTCACCCGCGATCAGAGTTATTTCCTGTTCGCCACCACGGCCGAGCAGCTGGCCTATCTGCGCTTTCCCCTGGGCGAACTGGACAAAAACGGCGTGCGGCGCATCGCGGCCGACCTTGGCCTCGCCGTCGCCGACAAGCCCGATAGCCAGGACATCTGTTTCGTTCCCGAAGGCCGCTACACCACCGTGATCGACCGCCTGCGGCCCGGCGCGGCCCAGCCGGGCGAGATCGTGCACCTGGATGGCCGGATCCTTGGGCGCCACGACGGCGTCAGCCGCTTCACCGTCGGCCAGCGGCGCGGACTGAACATCGCCCTCGGCGAGCCGCTGTTCGTCATCGCCCTGGACGCGCCCGGCCGTCAGGTCATCGTCGGCCCGCGCGAGGCCCTGGCTGCGCCTAGCCTGACCCTTGGCGAGACCAACTGGCTGGGCGACCAACCCTCGATCGCGGCCGCGGCCGCCGAGGCCCTGCCGGTCGTGGCCCAGGTGCGCTCGACTCGGCCTCCGGCGCCGGCCCACCTCGCGCTTGCCGACGGGGTGGCCGCGGTGGTGTTCGACGCGCCGGAGGAAGCGGTCTCGCCCGGACAAGCCTGCGTGCTCTATGGCGCAGACGATCCCAGCCGGGTCCTGGGCGGCGGGTTCATCGCCTGAAAATCACGCCGCGGCGAGCGCCGGCTCGCCGGCGACCAGACGCCCGTGCTCCAGCCAAGCGGCCAGCGCCGGGGTGAACTCGATCCTTGTCTTGGCCTCATAGTCCGCCAGGTCTTCCGCCGTCAGGACATCCTTCCAGCGGCCGTTGACGCCCTTGTAGAGAAATCGCTTAGCGCCGCCGTCCCAGGCGATGTCAGCGCCCGGCATCAGCACCGCGCCCTGCTCGTGCATGGCCTCGAAACTCGCCGCCGAAACGATCTCGGCCAGGGTCGCGGCGCCCGTCTCGACCTCCAGGAAATGCGCGATGCGGCGGATTTCGCCGTCGAGGTCAGTTTTCAGATCGGCGAAATGCACCAGGAGCATGTTGGCGTCGTCGCGCGCCGCCCAGTAGCTGCGCTCCACCTCCCAATAGCTGGCGCCCGGATCGCCCCGCGCCCCGCCGTCCGCGAGCCAGTCGCGGAAGAACACCGCCGGATCGGCCGGCGTCGGCGCCGCGCGGTCGCCGAACTTCGGATCGGCCAGGCCCACCTGGTCCATGATCTCGACCATCATCGGCTGGAAGCCGAAGAGATGGTTGTGGAAGCTCATCGCCGAATCGCGGCCGTCGCGGGCCACGTGGATGAACTTGACGCCCTCGTAAACCGGCAGAGCATCATACGGCAGATGCGATTTCAATCGCCGGCGACCGCTCACTGCCTCGGCCTCGGCCACCGTCTCGTCAGTCGTTCCGCGCAAGCGGAAGTCAAACCATGGGATGTGTACAGGCGCCGGCGCCGCGCTGCCGGCCAGCAGCATGCCCACGATGCGCTGCATCCAGGTCGTGCCGCACTTCGGATAGGTGGCGATCACGATGTCGTCGGCGCGCGGCGCGTAGACGCTCCAGCGCGCGGAATCGAAAATCCGCGACCGCACTTCGCGCACAGGCGGTCGAACAAGCGCTGGCGTCATGGTTTCCGCTCCCTCGAAGGCAAGCACCTTAGGGCCGGTCGAACCGGAGGCAAGCTGAAGGTCGGGTGTCCGGGGAGAATGTCCGGCCCCTAAGGCTTGCGGGATCGCGCCCGTCCCGCCACATCGGTTCATCTCCACACCCTTAACAGGAACGCCATGTCCGCCGACCCCATCGTTATCGTCTCCTACGCCCGAACGCCCATGGGCGGTTTCCAGGGCTCACTGGCCGGGGCCAGCGCCACCCAACTGGGCGCGAGTGCGGTGGCCAGCGCCGTCGCCAGGGCCAAGATTGCGCCCGAAGCGGTCGATCAGATCGTCATGGGCTGCGTGCTCCCCGCTGGCCTTGGCCAGGCCCCGGCGCGCCAGGCGGCCCTGGGCGCGGGCCTGCCCACCGCGGTCGCCGCCACCACCGTCAACAAGATGTGCGGCTCGGGCATGCAGGCGGCGATCCTGGCCCACGACGCGCTCGTGGCCGGCTCGACGCGGATCGCGATTGCCGGCGGCATGGAGAGCATGTCCAACGCCCCGTACCTGCTGGCCAAGCACCGCGCCGGGGCCCGCATCGGCCATGACCGGGTGATGGATTCCATGTACCTCGACGGCCTCGAGGACGCCTACGACTCCGGCAAGCTGATGGGCGCCTTCGCCGAGGAGACCGCGGCCGCCTATCAGTTCACCAGAGCCGAGATGGACGCCTACGCTGTCGAGAGCCTGAAGCGCGCCCGCGCCGCCACCGAAAGCGGGGCCTTCGAGCACGAGATCGTGGCCGTCGAGGTGACCGGCCGCAAGGGCGTCGAAATCGTGAGTCAAGACGAACAGCCGCTGAAAGCCGATCCGGCCAAGATCCCGACCCTCAAGCCGGCTTTCGCCAAGGATGGGGCGATCACCGCCGCCAATGCGTCGTCAATTTCTGACGGGGCGGCGGCGCTGGTGCTCATGCGCGCCTCGACTGCCGAAACACTGGGCCTCACGCCCGTGGCGCGCATCGCCGGCCATGGCGTCCACGCCCAGGCCCCTTCGCAGTTCACCACCGCCCCGGTCCCGGCCATGCGCCAGGCCCTGGAGCGCGCCGGCTGGAGCCGCGACGAGGTCGATCTCTTCGAGGTCAACGAGGCCTTCGCCGTGGTGGCCATGATCGCCATGCGCGATCTCGGCATCGAGCACGAGCGGCTCAACGTCAACGGCGGGGCCTGCGCGCTGGGCCATCCGATCGGCGCCTCGGGCGCCCGCATCCTGGCGACCCTGCTGGCCGCGCTGGAAGCGCGGGGCGGACGCCGCGGGCTCGCCTCCCTGTGCATCGGC
>DASXMK010000275.1:0-4233 GCA_036495705.1 Caulobacteraceae bacterium
CATAGGCGGCGTCACCGACTAGGGCCACGCGCCCATTGCTCCATCCCGGCATGCGAACCTGGCTGGCCGTATCGAAATAGAGGTCGTCACTGCGGTCCAGGGCGGCGATCAGATCGCGGCTCTCCCAGCCGATGTCGGCGAAAGCGTCGGCCAGGAAAGCGCGCTGTTCTTCTGGCGTGGCCAGCGAGCGGCCGCGGGCGAGCTGAGTCCCCACGATCATAAAGAATGCCGTGCGCCCGCCGCGCAGGCCATAGCGCGCCGCCTGTCGGGCTACCGTCGTGCGGCTGACGTAGGCGCGTTCATCACGATGTGGGTAGGTGTCCGCCGTGAAGGCGGCGAAATGGTAGCCAAGCGGAGTCTCGAAACTCCCTGTGAACGCCAGGCGTCGGATATTGGAATGAAGCCCGTCGGCGCCGACCACGAGATCGAAACGACGCTCCGCTCGCCGACGAAATGAAACCAAGACGCCACGGTCGGCCTCGGACAAGCTGACGGCTTCGTCGCCAAATATGGTCTCTACGCGATCCTTGACGTTCTCAAACAGCGTCGCGGCGAGATCGCCGCGTTGCAGGCTCACGTAACGATCGCCGAGAACCCTGGTGATAGCGCCAACGCCGAGACTGATTTGGGTTCGTCCGCGGGCGTCGACAATCGTCAGGTGCTCGATCTTGTAGCCGACGTTTCGCAAGCGGTCGGCCAGTCCCATCTTCTCGGCGACTTCAAAGCCAAGGCCCCAGAAGTCGATCATGTAACCGCCGGTGCGCGGCCGCGGCGCCGCATCGAGCAGCACCGGGATCATGCCGGCCTCCAGCAACCAATAGGCGAGCGCGGGGCCGGCGACACCCGCGCCAGAAATGAGCACTGTGCTTCCCCGGCTCATCGGGACGACCCCATCAGGCTGCTCCGCCGATCTATATCCGTTCGCCAAGGCGTCGGGCGCTGACGGGGCCCCCGCCGTGTCACCGATTGCCACGGGCAATCTCAAAATCCCTTGACAAGCCAGCGATAATTTATATCACGCTATGATGTAAAGCGAAAACATCGATCGGAGTGAACCATGCGTGGCTCCTTTGCCGGACGCGCCGGAGGATGGGCGACTATAGCTTTGCTCGGAGCGCTTCTGACGGGGTGCGCATCGCACCCGAAACCTGCTCCCCTCGCGCGCGGCGCGCCCCCGCCCGCGGCCGTTCCAGCGCCGCCGCCGTCGACGGAGGCCCCGCCGTCAGGATCAGTGGCGTCGGCGCCGTTACCGGGCACAGTCCAGGACTTTGTCGTCAACGTCGGCGACCGGGTCTATTTCGATTACGACAGATACGAGTTGCGCCCGGAGGCACGGCCGGTGCTTGAAGCTCAGGCCAACTGGCTGCAGCGCTATCCCCAGGTTCTGGTGCGCATCGAGGGCAATTGCGACGAGCGGGGTACGCGTGAATACAACTTCGCCCTCGGCGCCCGCCGGGCCAGCGCGGTGCGCGATTTCCTGGTCGCGCGTGGCGTGCCGATGGATCGGATCACCACGGTTTCCTACGGCAAGGAGCGTCCCATGGACCCTGGCGAAGGCGAAGCGGCATGGGCGCATAACCGCAACGCTCACACCGCGATCGTGGGTGGTGCGCGATAGCCGTGCGAAGGGGCGGCCGTGGCTGGCGCAACAGCACGAGGAGACCGGTGCGCGCGCAAGAACACGTGGCTATCATCCGACAACCAGGAGCCGAACGCGGGCTCGCCACTGCCCAGGAAGACGCCTTGCCCTCGTCAAAACGCGCGCCAGCGATCGCGGCTGAGGATCTGAAGCCGTCACACTTCGAACGCCTGGCCAGATTTCGCCGGGGCATGCGGCAGTTCCTGTCCTCAAGCGAGGTCATCGCCCAAACGCGGGGCGTAACCACTCAGCAGTATCAGGCGATGCTTGAGATCAAAGCCCGCCCCGACGGCGAGGTCAGCGTCGGCGATCTCGCCGAAGGCATGCTGATGCAGCACCACAGCGCCGTCCAGCTCGCTGACCGCCTGCAGGACGCGGGGCTCGTCGAGCGTCAGCGCTCGCCGACTGACGCCAGGTCGGTCCTGCTGACGCTCACCCCCGCTGGGGATGCGCTGGTAACGCAGCTGGTCGCCGAACACCTCCGCGAACTGCGCAGGTGCGAACCGTTGCTTGCCAACTCACTGAGGCAGCTCAGGCGGATCGAGGAATAGGCGGCCCCCTACCCGAGCCTGACTTTGGTGTCGGTGAGAAAGGAATACGGGAACAGGTAGAGGTTCTTCGGCGCCGGGCCTTTGCGGATGCGGGCGGCGGTGTCGTAGACCGAACCGTGGCAGGGGCACAACCATCCGCCGTACTCGCCCTGATCGAAGCTTGGAATGCACCCCAGGTGCGTGCAACTCGCCAGCACAATCAGCCATTCTTCGTGGCCAGCCTTCACCCGGCTGGCGTCGGTGGCCGGATCCTTCATTGGCGCGTGGTCGTCGGCCCTGGCGCGGGCGATCTCGGCGGGGGTGCGGTGGCGAATGAATACCGGTTGTTTGCGCCACGAAATCGTCACCTCCTGGCCAAGCGCCACCTTGGAGAGGTCGAACTCCACGTTGGCCAGGGCCAGGGCGTCGGCCGCCGGATTGAGCTGGTCGATCAGGGGCCAGGCGACAGCCGCCGCGGCGCCCACAGTGCCCGTGACGGCAAGGATGTTGATGAAGTCGCGACGAGTGGGTTCCGCCGGAACCACCGGTAAAGTCGGAACAAACTGAGCAATCTCGTTGGCCACGGCCAAAACCTAGAACGCCCGTGCGCCCCGTTTGGCTCCCGAATCCGGGAATTCGCCGCCGCGGGCCCGCCGGCTCTCCTAGAAGCCGGCCCCGACGAGGCGCAGCCGTTCGCGCAGCTGTTTCAGGCGCCGGTCGATCTCGGCCATGGTGCGGTTGCAGGCCACGGTGTCGGCGCGCCAGACCTGGACGATGCGCCCCCAGACCAGGGACATGGCGGCCAGCCGCGCGGGGCTCGCCTCGACGCCGGCGGCTTCGAGAATGGCGCGGGCCGCGCGCGGCAGGTGCGGAGCCAGGAACACCAGCGCCGAGCCGTCGACCCCGGCCAAAACGCCGCGCCAGGGGGCCATGGCTTCGATGCGGGCCATGGCGGCGTCAAACAACCGGTCGTGGACATCGTCCGAGGGCGTGGCCGCGGTGGCCAGGGTCGCCTCGTCGAGGCGGGCGGTCAAATGATCGATGAGCGCGGTCTTTGACCTCGCTTCGCGATAGAGGTCTGTGAGGGCCACGCCGGCCTTTTCGGCCACATCCCGCAAGGTCACCTCGCGCCACGGCCGTTCAGCGCACAGCGCGTTCAACGCCACCAGGCCTTCTTCCAGAACCGCCTCGCGGGCCGTCATTGGCCTAGCTCCCTGGAGCGGGCCACCGCCGCGGCCACCGCCTGCTGCATCAACGCCGGAAGGCCGTTTTCGTCCATGAGCAGTTTCAACGCCGCCTCGGTAGTTCCCCCTGGCGAGGTTACCTGGCGGCGCAGCAAAGCCGGATCATCGTCGCCGCCGGCGAGCAAGGCCGCCGCTCCGCTGAGCGTGGCCCGGACCATGCGCGCCGCGTCCGCAGCCCGGAGGCCGGCCCTCACCGCGGCGGCCTCCAGAGCCTCGATCAAGGCGTAGAGATAGGCCGGGGCCGAGCCCGAGGCGGCGGTCGCCACATGCATCAGGTCCTCATCCGCCAGCACGGTAATCGCGCCGAGGGGCGCGAACAGGCGGGCGATCTCTTCGCTCAAGGCGGGATCGTCCGCCCACAGAGCGATCGATCCTTGGCCGATGGCGCTGGCCAGGGTCGGCATGGCGCGAACGATCGGTCGTCCGGGGAAGGCGCTGGCGAGATCGCCGGCGGCGACGCCGGCGACCACCGAGACGATGACCGCGTCCGGGGCCAAGCGCGGAGCCAGCTCCGCCGCTATGGCGCGCCAAATCTGGGGCTTGACCGCGAACACCACGCTCCGCGCCGTGAAGAGGGTGGCGTCTGGCGGGTTGAGAGCCGCGCCGGCCTCAGCCGCGGCCAGGGCCGCCGGGCCGGGCTGGGGATCGCGCACCATCATATCGACGGCCGCGATGGCGCCCGATCGCCGCCAGCCGGCGATCATCGCGCCGCCCATGGCTCCGGCCCCAGCGAACAGGATGGGAAGGCGCGGTGTCATTGGCGAATAATCGGCGAGACTCTCTCCCCCCTCAGGGGGGAGTACGGCCGAAGGCCGGGAGG
>DASXMK010000276.1:0-5218 GCA_036495705.1 Caulobacteraceae bacterium
CAGCCAGAAGCTGATGTTGTTCATGCGCGGGAAGGCCATGTCCGGCGCGCCGATCATCAGCGGCACGAACCAGTTGCCAAAGCCGCCGATCATGGCCGGCATGACCATGAAGAAGATCATGATCAGCGCATGAGCGGTGACCACGACGTAGTAGCCGTGCTTGGATTGCTCCACGAGCCCCAGGAGATTGATCGCCGAATTGGGGGTGAAAATCTGCAGGCCCGGCTCGGCCAGCTCCCAGCGGATCAGGCCCGAGAACAGGGCCCCGATGATCCCGGCCTGGATGGCGAAGATGATGTAGAGAGTGCCGATGTCCTTGTGGTTGGTGGACATGAACCAGCGGGTAAAGAAGCCCGGCCTGTCGCCATGGCCGCCATAGCCGTGGGCCTCGGCGTGGGCGACTCGCTCGTGGGTGACGTCGGCCATGATCTGCTTAGGGCTCCCTCGAACTAACGGGCCGTGGTCGAAGTGGCGGCGGACGCCACCGTGGCCGGTTTGGGCTGTTTGCTCGCCACCCAGGCGTCGAACTCAGGCTGAGTCACCACCTTGACCTCGATCGGCATGTAGGAATGGTTCGAACCGCACAGCTGTGAACACTGGCCATAGAAAGTGCCTGTCCGGTCGGCCTTGAACCAGGTCTGGTTGAGCCGACCGGGGATGGCGTCGATCTTGACCCCGAACGCCGGCACCGACCACGAGTGGATCACGTCCTCGGCCGTCACCTGCACCCGCACCACCTGCCCGATCGGGGCGTACATCGGCGCGTTGGTCTCCAGCAGATAGGGCAGGTTCTTGGCTTTGGCGTCCTCCTCGCTCATCGGCGTGGCGGTGAAGGCGCTGATCTTCTGATCGGGATATTCATAGTCCCAGTTCCACTGCCGGCCGGTGACCTTCACGGTCATGTAGGGCCTGGGCATGTTGTGCTCCTCGAACAGGAGCCGGAAAGAGAAAATGGCGATGAACATCAGGATCAGGACCGGAACCACCGTCCACAGCACCTCGATCGGGGTGTTGTGACTGAAGGTCGCCGGCTCGGGATTGGCGCGCTTGTTGAACCGGATGATGATGAACAGCAGCAGGCCAAGCACCAGCGCCGCGATGGCGATGATGATCGGGCTCAGGATGAAATTGTGAAAGCCAATCTGTTCGGCGCGGATATGAGAGGCGGCGCCCTGCATATCGATGCCCTTGTCGACCGGCTGGCCCAGGATGTCGGCCGACACGACGCCCGCCCAGGCCGCGCCGATCATGACGGTCGCGGCAAGCGCGCCAAGCCGTGAGATCCCCGAAAACCTGAAATTCATGTTCCTCGCGGCCTGTCTCATCCGGCGCCGCCACCGATGGCGACTCCACTCGATCGTGTTTCAACCTGTCGGGCCAAAACGCCGCCGGCCGCGCGCCGCCGGATCGCTTCGCCGCGCCTCGGCCGTTTGAGCCTGCGGGAGGGTGCATACCCGCACGAAGTCGCCTTGCCAAGGCCGTGACCTGATCGCCGCGGCGACGGCGCAAAGGTGTTCCGCAAACGGCCGCGCGTGCCTATGTGTCCGGCATCGTCACATCCGAAAGCCGTGAAGTCCCCCATGAACGCTCCCGTGCTCGCGCCGTCGATCCTCGAGGCCGCTGACGTCGATCCCGCTATCGCCGCTGACGTGCTGGGCGAGGCCATCGCCGGGGCCGACGACGGCGAGATTTTTCTCGAGCAATCCCAGAGCGAAATGTTCGTCTTCGACGACAACCGCCTGAAGTCGGCGTCTTACGATTCCACCGAAGGATTTGGTCTCCGGGTCGTGGCCGGGGAAACGGCCGGCTACGCCCATTCCAGCGAAATCAGCGAGCCGGCGCTGCGGCGGGCCGGGGCGTCGGCGGCTCTGGCCAAGCGCGGCTATGACGGCCAGGCCGACGAGGGGCCGAGGCCGACCAACGCCAAGCTTTACGGGGACGACGATCCCCTGGCCTCGCCGGGCTTCGCCGAAAAGATCGCCTTGCTGCAGGAAATTGACGCCTACGCGCGCGCCGCCGACCCTCGGGTGGCCCAGGTGATGGTCTCACTCGCCGGCGAGCGCCGGGTGGTGGAGATCCTGCGCGCCGATGGCCGGCTCATCCGCGACATCCGACCGCTGTGCCGGCTCAACGTCCAGGTGACGGTGGAGAAGGACGACCGACGCGAAAACGGCGCCTCCGGGGCCGGTGGCCGGGCCGGATTCGAGGTCTGGATCACCCCTGACCAGTGGCGGGGTCAGGTCGCCGAGGCTCTGCGCCAGGCGCTGGTCAATCTCGACGCTGTGGCCTGCCCGGCCGGCGAGATGGACGTGGTCCTGGGGCCGGGGTGGAACGGCGTGCTGCTGCACGAGGCGGTCGGCCATGGCTTGGAGGGCGATTTCAACCGCAAAGGGACGTCCGCCTTCTCCGGCCGGATCGGCGAGCGCGTGGCCGCCCCTGGGGTGACAGTATTCGATGACGGGGCCATAGCTGGTCGCCGCGGCTCGCTGACCGTGGACGACGAAGGCACGCCGACTTCGCGCACGATCCTCATCGAGGATGGCGTCCTCAAAGGCTACATGCACGATCGCCAAAGCGCGCGGCTGATGGGCATGGAGCCGACCGGCAACGGCCGGCGCCAGTCATATGCCTATCTGCCCATGCCGCGCATGACCAACACCGGCATGCTGGCTGGCGAGACCGACCCGGCGGAGATGATCGCCAGCACCCGCCGCGGGCTCTATTGCGCCAACTTCGGCGGCGGCCAGGTGGACATCACCAATGGCAAGTTCGTGTTCCAATGCACCGAGGCCTATCTCATCGAGGACGGCCGGATCGCGGCCCCGGTCAAGGGCGCGACCCTGATCGGCGATGGACCGTCAGTGCTCACCCGCGTGACCATGATCGGCAATGATTTCGCCTTCGATCCCGGCATCGGGGTGTGCGGCAAGTCCGGACAGGGCGTGCCGGTGGGCGTCGGCCAGCCTTCGCTGAAGATCGCCGGCCTCACCGTTGGCGGCACGAGCGTCTAGAGCAAACCCGGTCAGACGGAATCGGCTGAACGGGGATGATTTGCTCTAGATTCAATAGTGTAGAGCCTGATTCAACGCTTGCATCTGTTCCGTGCAAACGCATCAGGCTCTAACCGGGCGACGGCCAGACCCGAGGGTCGAGCCTATTCCGCCGGGACGGGCGCGAGGTCGTTAACCCCGTGGGCCAGGGGATGAGCGAATCGGGCCGCGGCGACGAACACCACCCCAAAGCCTACTCCCACCCAGCCAATGGTCTGGAAGACGCCGAGCGAGGCTACCAACGCAGCGTGCGAATCCAGAACCTGGCCGCCGGCGGTGCTGGTCCCGGCCAATCCGGCGATCGCCGCGGCCACGAACTCGGCCGCCGAGATGGCCAGGAACCACAGCGACATCAGGGTCGAGATCAGCACCGCCGGGGCCAGCTTGGTGATCTCCGACAAGCCCACCGGCGAGAGACACAATTCCCCGGTGGTGTGCAGCAGATAGGCAAGACCCAGGACCAGCAGCGGCAGGCGGAACGTGCTGTCCGCCAATCCCTGGCTCCAGACAATGACCAGAAAACCCAGACCCACCTGGCCGAGGCCTAGGCCGAATTTGATCATCGGATCGGGATCGCGGCCGCGCCGGCCGAGGCGGGCCCACAGGGCCGAAAAGATCGGCGCGAAGATCAGGATGAACCCGGCGTTGAACGATTGCGTCTGGGCGGCGTCGAGGCCCATGTCGATCCAAATCGTCCCTGGGGCGGCGTGTGCGCCCTCCCACATCGCCCGGGCCCCGAAGAACACCTCGCGTCCGAACAGGTGGAGGGCGATCGGGTTCCTGACCAGGCCCAGCTGGGTGTTGCGCTCCGCGAACAGGTTGAGCGACGTCCCCGCCTGCTCGAACAGGGTGAAGAACACCACCGCCCCGATCATGAACACGAAGGAGAGCAGGATGCGATCGCGCTCCACCCGGCCGAACTGGCTGAACATCACCCATCCGACGTAGGCCAGGGCCGCGCAGGCCCCGACGCCCAGGGCCACGCCGACGATGTGGTTGTGCTGGACCAGGAGCCAGACCAGGCCGACGCCGGCCACCCCCGCCAGATAGATCAGCCACTCCAGGCTTAGCGGTCCGGCGCGCGGGCGGGCGAGCTTGACCGGATCGGGCGGCTCGCCGTGACCCTCCAGCCACGAGCGTCCGAACTGGAAGGTGATGTAACCGGCCAGCATGCCGACGCCGGCGAGGCCAAAACCCCATTTCCAGCCGAAATTCTCGCCCAGATAGCCGCACAGGATGGCGGCCCAGAACGCCCCCAGATTGACCCCGTAGTAATAGAGGGTGAACCCCGGATCGCGCCGAGGATCGCGTTCTTTGTACAGCTTGCCGACAATGGCCGAGATGTTCGACTTCAGGAAGCCGACGCCCATGACGATCAGGGCCAGGGCCAGATACAGGATATCGACAAGCCCCTTCTGGCGGCCCTCGACGCTCAGCGCATAATTGGCCTTCGGCAAAGCGGCGGGCAAAGGCGCGCCGGCCGGCAAACCCTGGATGGTGAAATCGCCGGCCGCGTCCTGGCCAAAGCCGTAGGGCCGGCCGTCGACGATGATCTCCGCCTGGCGCGCTGCCCCCAGGCCGCTCACTTCAAAGCCGTAGTGCGCGCCCTGGTAGGTCAGCACCTGGCGGGCGGGCGTTCCCTCGATGGCCATAGTCATGTGCCCGGCCACCAGCAGCAGGGCCCCGAAGGCCACGGCCTTGCGCGCCCCCAGCCAGCGGTCGGCCACCACGCCGCCGACCAGCGGGACGAGATAGACCAGGGTGGCGTAGGAGCCAAAGGTGCTGGCGGCGAAGGTATCGTCGAACAGGAACTGCTGAGTGAGATAGAAGACCAGCAGGCCGCGCATGCCGTAGAAGGAAAAGCGCTCCCACATCTCGGCGAAGAACAGCACGAACAGGCCGCGGGGATGGCCGCGCAGCAACTGGATCAGCACCGGGGCGCCGGTCGCCAGGGTGACGATGATGCCGGCGATGATGACGACACTCATGTGCTCGGTCGCATCTCCGCCCGCATCGGCGCGGAAACAATCACGCCCCTGGCGCTTTCACAAGCCGGAGGCGGCGCGGTGTGGTAGGCTCCCCGGCCTTGGCTTCCAGGGAGGATCGCCATGGATGTCGTCAAAGTCCCAGGACCGGATCATCCGATCACCATCGTTGGCCACGGCGGG
>DASXMK010000277.1:0-6168 GCA_036495705.1 Caulobacteraceae bacterium
CGAGGCCGCCTATCCCTGGAGCGCGGATTGGTATCGCGCCCGCGTCGAGGCGGCGCTGGGGTCGCATTTCCATGATCGCTACCGACTGTGGTTCGTCGAAAACGCCATGCACACGACGCAGGGTGTGTCTCCCTCCGATCCGCGGCCGGTCGCGACCACGCGCGTCGTCAGCTACCAGGGCGTCCTGCAGCAGGCGCTGCGCGATGTAGCCGCCTGGGTCGAGAAGGGCGTGGCCCCGCCCGAGAGTTCCGCCTACCGCGTCGAGGATGGGCAGGTCATCGTCCCGCCCTCGGCGGCGGCGCGCAAAGGCGTTCAGCCGGTCGTGACGCTGACGGCGAACGGCGGCGAACGCGTCGAGGTCAGGGTCGGTGAGCCGGTGTCGTTCGAGGGCCAGATCGAGACGCCGCCGGGCGCGGGCATGGTCGTGGCCGCGGAATGGGACTTCGAGGGCGCGGGCGATTACCCGGTTATCTCTGAACTCAGCCAGCCCGCTGCGAGCGTCTCCGTGAAGCAGGACTACGCCTTCACCCAGCCCGGCATCTATTTCCCCACGCTTCGCGCCGCTTCGCAGCGCCAGGGCGATCCGACGGCCTATGGGCGAGCCAGGAACCTCAGCCGCGTGCGCGTGGTGGTGACCTAGGCGGACGCCAGTCCGCCTGGCGGAGCTGGCGTCCTAAGTGTCGAACGTCAGCACGATCTTGCCGAAGTGTTCGCCGGCCCGCATGGCTTCGAACGCGGCCACGGCCTCGGTGAACGGGAACACCTTGTCGACCACCGGTTCGATGCGGTGTGTCTCGATGGCCCGGCACATGGCCTCGAACATGGCCCGCGATCCGACCATCACACCTTGAAGCCTGGCCCCCGTGCCGATCATCGCGCCGATCTGCAGCGGCTCGGCCGCGCCGCCAAGGACGCCGATGATGGCGATGTGACCGCCGAGCGCGATGGCCCGCAGGCTCTGGCTCAGGGTCCCGGCCCCGCCGACTTCCATGACGAACTCCACCCCGCGTCCGCCGGTGAACTCGCGCGCCGCCGCGCCCCACTCGGGGGTCTGCTTGTAGTTAATGCCGTGATCGGCCCCGAGGGCCTTGGCGCGCTGCAGCTTTTCATCGCTCGAGGAGGTGATGATGATCGCCAAACCGGCGGCCCTGGCGAACTGCAGGCCGAAGATCGAAACCCCGCCGGTGCCCTGCAGCAGCACCGTTTCGCCCGGTTGCAGGCGCGCGTCCTCGAACAGGGCCCGCCAGGCGGTCAGGGCCGCGCACGGCAGGGTGGCGACCTGGTGGTCGCTGAGGAACTCCGGGACCTTGGAGAGGCCATCCTGGTGGAACGCCGCCAGCTCGCGGCCGGCGCCGGGTATCGGCGCTCCCAACGCGGAGGCCAAGCCCTCGGGCGTCGGCTTGCCGGCCAGCCACGTCTGGAAGAACAGAGTCGCCACGCGGTCGCCGACCTTGAAGCGCGTCACCTCCGGGCCAATGGCCTCGACCACCCCGCAGCCGTCGGAGAACGGGGTCATGGGATTGGGCGTCCCCCGGCCGTAGACGCCGCCCACCATCAGCAGGTCGCGGTAGTTGAGCGAGACCGCGCGCATCCGCACCAGCACCTCGGCCGGCCCGGGCCGGGGATCAGCGATCTCCACGACCTTCAGGTGTTCGAGACCAAGACCGTCGATCAGTTGCAGCGCGCGCATCGAACCTCTCCCTTTTTCAACTGACGACACATAGTGGCGGGGCCCGGTCCTTCACCTCCACAGGCAAGATTTTTTGGTCCCGGGTTGATCCATCTTGGCCGCCGAGAATTATCCGTCCGCAAGCCTTGGCTGTAGCGCCCGGGCGAAAACCATAATGAGAGACCTCGCCATGAACCTTTCGCGTCGAAACGCCTTCGCCGCCGCCCTCGCCTTGGCCGGCGTCATCGGTCCTCTGGCCGCCTTCCCGGCCCATGCCCAGCCCTCGCGCGGCCAGCTCATCGCTGAGAGCCGCTCGGCGCTCGATGAGCTTTACGCCACTCAGCCCCGCGCCAGGTTCTTGGCCCGGCACGCCCGCGGGGTGCTGGTGTTTCCATCGATCCTCAAGGGCGCGTTCGTGGTCGGCGCGCAATCGGGCGACGGCGTGCTGTTCACGGGCGGCAAGCCCTCGGGCTTCTACAACATCAGCGCCGCGTCCTTCGGACTCCAGGCCGGCGGCCAGAAGTTCAGCACCGTCCTGTTCTTTATGAATGATCGGGCGATGAACTATCTGAACGACAGCGCCGGCTTCTCGATCGGTTCGGAGCCGAACGTCGTCATCATCAAAACCGGCGCAGCGCTTGAAGCCAACAGCACCAACTTAACCCAGGACGTCTATATCGTGCCTTTCGGCCAGAAGGGCCTGATGGCCGGGATCGATATCCAGGCCTCGAAGATCACCCATGTCCACCCGGACTAGGATCTGGATCTCCTCCCTCCCCTTGATGGGGAGGTCGAAACGGCGAAGCCGTCCAGGGTGGGGCGGCCACCCCTCCGGCCCTTCGGGGAACGTCTCCCCCATCAGGGGGGAGGAGGGCTTGGCGCTCTAACCGCCCCCCAGCACCAGGCGGCGGGCGGCGGCCATCTGCTGATAAAGCTCGAGGATCTCGGCCTGGAGGGTGCGGTCGCCGCGCTCCTCGGCCCCCTCGTGGACGGCGATGAGCACCCGGCGCAGGCGCGCGTTGGCGGCGTCGAGGGCGCTCCAGGTGAGTCCCTCGTCCGCTTCGACCGGAGGGCCGCCCGCCTCGGCCAGCAAGGCGCGGATAGCGCCGTTTTCCCACACCCGGGCGGCCAGGCCGCGTTCGGCTTCCTGCGCCGCCAGGCCGGCGAGCATGGCCAGCAGGCCCACGCGCCCAGCCAGATAGTCGCCGCCAGCTTCGGGCGGCAGCGGCGTCATCAGGGCCACCGCCTGGCCGGTCAGGATGTCGGGCAGGGCCGGGGTCATAGCGGGCCCATGGCCGCCAGGCGCTCGGCCAGGATCTCATCCTGACGCCGGGCCGTGTACCAGCCGGAAAAGGCCAGGATCGGTTCGGTGAAACCGCCGTCGCGCCATTCCTTGGCCGACGAGGTCCAGATCGCCTGGCCCTTGACCGAGGCGAACAGCGACCACCAGGCGAGGGCGTCGGGGTCGATCTCAAGGCTGCTGGTCCGGCTCCAGATGGCCAGGGCCTCGTCGCGCGCGACCATGCCGGATATGCGCGGATCGGCCGGGTTGGACCACAGCGGGTCCATGGCCCAGGCCAGGTCCTCGAGCGGATCGCCGAGGTGAGCCATCTCCCAGTCGAGCACGGCCACGATCCGTCCGGCCCCGTCGTGGAGAAAATTGCCGGTGCGGTAGTCGCCATGCACCACCGAAACCCGCGCCGCCGGGGGCGGCGGATGGCGCCGCAGCCGACGGATGGCGGCGCGCACGATCGGCTGCGGGTGCTGTTCGTCGGCGTCGATCACGCCGGCCCAATAGTCGAGCTCGCGCCGCCAGCAGGCGTCGGGCGCCGGCGGCGCCAGCGCCTCCAGGATCGGCAAGCCGTCCAGCGGCTCGGCGGTGATGCGGCCCATGAAGCTGAAGAACTGATCGCCGATGGCCCCCGCATGAGGGCCGAACGGATCGGGAGCGAACGGGCTCGCGGTCATCCCGCCGTCGACCCGGCGCATGATGAAGAACGGACGCTCCAGCTCGGCCCCGTCCTCCTCCAGCGCGATCACCTCGGGCGCGGCCACGCCCTTGCCGGCGAAGGAGCGGATAGCCAGGAACTCGGCCCGGCGATCGGTCTCGATCAGGCTGCCCGGCGGATCGCGGCGCAGGATGAAACCGGCTCGAACGTCATCGACGACGGCGTCGTAGCGATAGGTCTCGCGGCTCGCCCCGCCGGAAATGCGGGCGAGGTTCTCGACCGTCGTCGGCGCGCCGGTGCGGGTCAGATAGGCGGCCAGGCGCTCGGCCAGGGTCATGGGTGGCCATTCATCGGGCAAAATCGAGAGTCTCGGCGAAGCCGGACGGCGCATGCGGGCCGATGACCAGCTGCTCGACGATGCCGCGCCCAACCTCGCTTGAGCCATCGGCCCCGCGCCAGGTCACCTTGGCCAGCGCCTGGACGTGCAGATGGTGCGGCAGGCGGACATCGACCTCGGTGAGCTTGACGTCCTCCCGCTCCACGGAAAGCGCCCCGTGGGCCAGGCCATGGGCCCATTTCGGATGGCCATAGCCAAGGCCCAGCATGAAGAACTCGTACTGCGGCTCGTAGGTGACTTCACAGGGCTTGCCGTTTTCCAGCCACGAGACCACCGCGTGGCCGGCGTGACGCGTGCCGCTCTTCCACTGAACGGCGATCTCGGCCCCACGGATCTCGAACAATCGGTCCGGCCCGGCCCCTTCGGGCGCCCAGACCGCGCGCCGATTCCACGGCTCCCCGGCCCCGTCTTCGTTGCTGTGAAAAAAGAAGCTGCCGCTGGGAAAGTTGCACGGCGACCAGAGCCAGTAGAACTGCGGCGGCGCCGGCGGGACGAGTTCCTGCGGATCGCGCGCGCCGACGGGCCTGACGCCCCACGAGCGGTCGCGGGTGCCGAACCAGCCGTCGACCGAGGTTCGCTGGCCGTCCAGCTCGATCCAGCCGGAATAGCGCCCGTTCTGGGTCAGGCGGGTGTAGTCCATCATCGCCCGCGGCCCGAGCCGACGAATGAACCTCGGCTCCTCGACCGGGAAGGCCCGGCCTTCGAAGACGATGTCGGCCGCGAGGCCATGATCGGGGGCCTCGACGATCAGGCGCAGGCGCTGGAGGGGCTGGGCGACCTCGATGCGTATCGGGCCCACCGCCAGGTCCATGCGTTCCATCTGCAGCCAGCGGCTGGCGTGCAGCGCCGTCTGCACCCCGTCGCGGATGACGCAGACGCTGGCGTCGGCGATGTTGAGGTGCGGATAGACCCCGAACGCCAGGGCGAAATAGTCGTCGCCCGCCATCGGGTAGGCGTTGAAGAAATAGCGGTCGTAGAAGTTGCGGTCCGTCCCGGCGAAGGCGATCGGCTCGCTGGTCTGATGAATGGGAAAATCGTCGCCCTTGGTCAGGGTCATGGCCATTCCTCCGCCGCTAGCTATCGCGCCCGCTGCGCGGACCGTAAAGATCGCGCCTTCACCCTGGCAACCGTGGCAAGAGCCTAGTGGTCTTGCACGGAACAGATGCAAGGGCTGAATCAGGCTCTACACTCTTGAATCTAGACCAAGATTCAGCTTCGAGATTTCATCTCGAACCATCTTGCTCTAGGCGGGTCAATCATGTCCTCCCTCGGCAGAACCTGTCTCGTCCTGGCCGCGCTCAGCGGCGGCGTCGCGGTGATCGCCGGCGCCTACGCCGCGCACGGGCCGCTGGTTGCCGGGCCGCGCCAGTGGATCGCCACCGGGGCGCATTTTGAGCTGACCCATGCCCTGGCCGTCTTCGCTTGCGTGTTCGTCGCCAGCCTCGGCGCGCACCGGGCGCTATGGGCGGCGGTGCTTTTCCTTATCGGGGCGGCGCTGTTCAGCGGCTCGCTCTACGCCCTTGCCCTGGGCGCGCCAAAGCTGATCGGCCTGGCCACGCCGGTCGGAGGTTTGGCCCTCATCGCCGGCTGGTTCGTGCTCGCCTGGGCTTGCGCGAGCCTTAAGAAGCCAGCCTAACGGAGCCCCGGAGGATCGCCATGTCCGCGCTCGAGACCATGATGCCGCCTGCCCAGTACGCGGGCATCGCCGGCGTGCGACTGGCCTATTACGAAGCCGGCCGGCGCGGCGGCACGCCGGTGATCCTGTGCCACGGCTTCCCCGAACTGGCGTTTTCCTGGCGCCACCAGATCAAGGCTCTGGCCGACGCCGGGCGCTGGGTGATTGCGCCCGATCAGCGCGGCTATGGCCTGAGCGACCGCCCGCAAGCGGTGGAGGCCTATGGTATCGGCCGGCTGACCGATGACATGGCCGGCCTGCTCGATCATCTCGGCGTCGAGCGGGCCATTTTCTGCGGCCATGACTGGGGCGGCGTCGTGGTCTGGCAGATGCCCCTGCGCCACGGGGACCGTGTCGCCGGCGTGATCGGGCTCAACACCCCGTTCACGCCCCGGGCCCCGGCCGATCCTATCGCGATCATGCGCCGCCGCTTCGGCGAGGACATGTACATCGTGCATTTCCAGAAGCCCGGAGAGGC
>DASXMK010000278.1:0-3068 GCA_036495705.1 Caulobacteraceae bacterium
AGGACGATCGCCGCCCAGGTGCGGGTCTTCCAGCCCGGCGCACCGGTGCTACCCGGAATCACGCCGATCGCCCTCTATGGTCACACCCCGGGTCACGTCGGCTATGAAATCGTCTCGGACGGCCAGCGGCTCATCGACATCGGCGATATCGCCCACAGCCCGATCATCTCTCTGGCCAAGCCCAACTGGACTATCGATTTCGACGAGGACCGGGCGGCCGGAGCAAGCACCCGCCGGGCGGAGCTGGCTCGGCTCGCCGCGGACCGGACCTTGGTGTTCGCGCCGCACTTCCCGTTTCCCGGGATAGGTCGGGTGAGGCGGGCCGGGGACGGCTTCAGCTGGGCGCCGGCGCAGAAAGGCCACTGAGCCGCCTGTCAATTTGCGCGGTCCTTATTTCAGCCCGCCCAACGACGAATGGAAGGCTTACGCGGCTTCGGACTACCTCTGCGCCCCACCTAAGCGGTCGCGTCGAAAAGCGCGACGCCAGGAAGACCTACCGAGGCGGCGAGCCCTCGGGCCGTTTACATGTTGGTTATTCCCATGGCCGCGGTTCGAAATTGCCCGCTTACGCGGTCCGGGCCTATCCCGAAAAGCTGTGAAAACTGACGAACGGCTTGGTCATGACTGATCTGCTCTACATCGCTGGCGGCATCGCCATTGTCGGCGTCTTCGCCCTTTACGCCTACGCGCTGCGGAGGGTCTGACCGTGGTTGTCCAGCTGATCTACGGGGCCGCGGCGGTGTTCATCGCCGTCTATATGGTCGCCGCCTTGCTGCGGCCCGACAAATTCTGATCTCGGCAACAAGGACGCGATTGCAATGAATGCGAGCGGCTGGGGCGAGATTCTCGTCACCATCGCCATCACGGTCGCCCTGGCGGTTCCGCTGGGGGCCTACATGGCACGGGTATGGCAAGGCGGGCGCACCTGGCTCGATCCGATCTTGAAGCCGGTCGAGAGCGGTCTCTACCGCGCCTTCGGCGTCGATCCGAAGAAGAGCCAGAACGGGTTCAGCTACGCCATCTCCATGCTCGCTTTCAGCGGGGCGAGCTTCGTCGTCCTCTATCTGATCCTGCGTTTCCAGGATCTGCTGCCGTTGAATCCCCAGGGGTTCAAAGGCATGGCCCCGGACCTGGCATTCAACACCGCACTTAGCTTCATCACCAATACCAACTGGCAGTTCTACAGTGGTGAATCCACCCTCTCGGCCTTCTCGCAAATGGCGGGGCTGACCAGCCACAACTTTCTCTCCGCCGCCGCCGGCATCGCCATGGCCGCCGCCGTCGCACGCGCCTTCGCCGCCAACCGCGGCGAGGGCCTAGGTAATTTCTGGGCCGACCTGACCCGGATCAGCCTCTACATCCTGCTGCCGATTTGCATTGCTGTGGCGTTGGTCTTCGTCGCCCTTGGCGAGCCTCAGACCCTCACCGGCCACGTCAACATGGTGGGCCTCGAAGGCGGCAAGCAAACCAACATCCTCTTCCCGACCGCCAGCCAGGAGGCGATCAAGCAACTCGGCACCAATGGCGGTGGAATCTTCAACGCCAATTCCGCCCACCCTTACGAGAACCCCAATCCGATCACGAACCTGATTGAAATCATCGAGATGAACGTGCTCGGCTATGCCTGCGCCGTAGCCTTCGGCATTTTGGCCCTGGCCCGGAGGGAGGCCCGCGCGCTGGTGGCGGTGATGGCCATCTTCGTGTTGGGCGCATCGGCGGTCATCTATTGGAGCGAGACGCAGCCGGCCCCGGCCATGCACGCCGTGCACGCCAGCACGGCTGTCAATATGGAAGGCAAGGAGGTGCGCTTCGGCGCGCCCTCGACGGCGGTCTGGACCGCCAACACCACCGGCGCCTCCGACGGCGGGGTCAATGGCATGATCGACAGCTTTATGCCGCTCGGCGGCGGCATGGCCATGTTCATGATCCAGCTGGGCGAGATCCTCCCGGGCGGGGTCGGTTCGGGACTCTATGGCATCGTGGTGATGGCGATCATCGCCGTGTTCGTCGCCGGTCTGATGGTTGGGCGAACACCGGAATATCTCGGCAAGAAGATCGAGGCGCGCGAGGTGAAGTTCGCCATGCTCGCGGTGCTGATCCTGCCGCTGTCGATCCTCGGTTTCTCATCGATCGCCGCGGTGACGCCGGTGGCGCTGAAGGCGCTGGAGAACTCCGGCCCGCATGGCCTCTCGGAGATCATGTACGCCTACACCTCGGCCACTGGAAACAACGGCTCCGCCTTCGCCGGTCTTGGAACCAACGTCTACTGGAACGTGACCATGGGCATCGCCATGCTGCTCGGGCGGTTTGGATATGTGATTCCGGTGTTGGCCATGGCCGGCGCCATCGCCGCCAAGCCCAAGCTGGCGCCCTCCGCCGGCACCCTGCCGACCCACGGTCCTTTGTTCATCAGCCTACTGATTGGGGTGATTCTGATCATGGGTGGGCTGCAGTTCTTCCCGGCCCAGGCGCTGGGCCCGATCGTCGAGCACTTCCAGGTGCTGCAAGTCGTGAACGGCCGCTGATCTCCCAGGAGCCAGGAATTCCATGACCGATATCACTGTCCACCTGGGTGAGAAGCGCCGGTCCGCCGTCGCCGGGACCGCCCTGTCCTCGAGCGTGCTCGTCCGCGCCATCGGCGATTCGTTCGCCAAGCTCGACCCGCGCCGGCTGTCCAAAAATCCCGTCATCCTGGCCACGGAAATCGTCGCCATCCTGGCCACCGTCTCGACCCTCGACGCCTTTCGCACCGGCGCGAGCCCCTGGTGGGCGTTCCAGACCGCGCTGTGGCTGTGGTTCACGGTTGTTTTCGCCAATTTCGCCGAAAGCATCGCCGAGGGTCGCGGCAAGGCTGCGGCTGACGCGCTGCGCGCCCAGCGCGTGGATGTGAAAGCCAAGCTGATCATCGACGACAAGACCGGCCTTATCGTCCCGACCTCGGCTTACAAGCTCAACATCGGCGACGTCGTGCTGGTGGAAGCGGGCGACCTGATCCCCAGCGACGGCGAGATCGTCGAGGGTGTCGCTTCGGTCAATGAAGCGGCGATCACCGGTGAATCGGCGTCGGT
>DASXMK010000279.1:0-8709 GCA_036495705.1 Caulobacteraceae bacterium
AGCTGTTCGCCGGCGAGGTGATGGGCGAGTTCAAGGCCCGGGAGGGCGAACGCGCCGCCCGCAAGGCCGAGGCGCTGGCTCCGTTCGTCGAGGCGGCGTTCAAGCGCAAGCCATGGATGAAGCCCCTGGCGGACGGTGAGATTCCGCCGGTCCTCGCCCTTGGCCGCCAGATCGCCCAGGAAGCCGAGCGATCGGGCGTCCCGGCGCCGGCCCCCAACCCGCGGCAGGCGGCGTGGCGGGAGGCGCTCAAGGCCAGCGAGGCCGCCGGCGGCGAGTGACCTAAGTCCGGCTCATCACACCCCGACATTAGAATGGTCTGGCGACCGGGGCCGACGAATCGCCGATCTCGATCCCCTCCATGACGTGGGCCTGGGCTGCGGCGGCGGCCGCCTCTTCCAGGGTGCGCAAATTGCGCTCATGCATGCGTCGGTCGATCCGGTAGAGGCCAAGCGCAGAGATTGCGACCACGCTCAGAATGACGCTGGTGGGCAGATAGATCATGACCAGATGACGCAGAATGCTGGGATCGACCGATCCTATCCGGGCATGGGCCGGAAAATGCACGACGGTGAGCAGCAGTCCTGCGATGAAGGCGCCGATCCCGCCCGTGAACTTCGGCACGAGGCCGTTGGCCGCATAGAGCAGGCCTTCGGAGCGCACGCCGCTCTTGGCCGCAGCGTCTTCGACCACGTCGGCCATCATCGAGCCGACCAGAATGTAGCCAACGATGGCCACGGTCGTGGTCACGATGCCGTCGATGGCCAGGATCGGCAGGATCCAGGGCGAGCCGTTGGGGGGCATGAACCCGATCAGGCGCAGGAACAGGGGACCCGCGGCGGTGACGACTGAAAACGAAAACAGGCCGATCATCGCCGCCTTCTTGCCGAACCGTCTGGACAGCGGCGGGGCCAGGAAGACAGCCAGCAGCGAACCAATCGACCCCAGGGGGATCAGCAAGCCGAATTCACGCGGCTCCAGGCCCCAATAGTAGCTGTAGAGGTAGATGCTGAGGCTCTGGGTGATCCCGCTTCCGACGCCGCCCAGAATACCACTCAGCATCAGCGATCCGAGCGAGGCGTTGGCGAAGGTGAGCCTGATCTCGCGCCAGGCGTCGCGCGCGCCCCTGGCCGGGTTGACCACGGCCTGCGGCAGGTAGGGAATGCGGGACCGGGTGCCGAGCGTCGAGACCATGATGGAGACGAACAGCACGGCGGCGATCAGCGCGCCCCAGTGGGCGTAGCCCTGACGATAGAGCACGCCCTTATGCGGACCGGCCAGGAACACCTCGGCGAGAAGAACGCTGGCCGCAGCGCTGCCGATGATGCCGAAGAACCAGCGCCAACTTTGCAGGGTCGTACGCTGGTCGTAATCGGGCGTCAGCTCCGGTGTCAGGGCGTTGCTCGGAATCTCGTAAAAGCTGATCGAGACGCGCGTCCCGGCCATCATCAGAAAGCTGAACATCACCAGAGCGCCGGTCGCCAGCCCGGCCGGCGCGTTCCACAACAGGAAGAAGAACAGCGTCACCGGAATAGCCGAGGCGAACATGAACGGATGTCGCCGGCCCCAGCGCGAGCGCGCCCGATCCGACCACCGCCCGATAAGCGGGTCGATGACCGCGTCGATCATGAGCGAGACCATGATCGCCGTGCCGACCACCAGGGCCGGGAGGCCAAGCACCTGGTTGAAGTAGATCTGCAGCACCGCCCCGGAGAGTCCGGCGAACGCGGCGCCATAGGCGACCGAGCCGGCCCCGTAGCGCGCCTTGATCCCCAGGCTCAGATGCGGCCGCGGGTCGTTCATCGCGCAGGCGCCGAAACTGGCGCGAACAGGCCGTAGAGGATCGGGGTCATGTAGCGACCGATGTGCTCGCGCGCATGGCCGCGCTCGGGTCCCAGCCTCAGATCGGCGATGGCGTTGATTGAGGCGGTGATCATCTGGGCGGCGATGAGCGGATCGATGCGGCGCATGACGCCTTGGGCGACGCCGTCGGCGATCATACCGGCGAAGCGGGCGGTCACCCGGTTCGACCGCTCGATCATGGCGTGGCGCGTCACCGTCGGCAGAGATTGTAGCGCCGAGGTGCGCATCAACGGTCCGCGCGGCGAAAGCTGGAACGCCAGCAGGGTGACGACCGCCAGCCGGAGTTGCTCAAGGGCGTCGCCACCCGCCCGCATGGCGGCGGACTGGCCTTCGCGCAGGATGTCAAAGGTGCGCTCGAACCCCGCCACCAGCAGTTCATCTTTCGAGCTGTTGTGATGATAGAACGCGCCTTTGGTCCGCTTCAGCGATGCCGAGATGCGATCGACAGACGCACCTTTGAAGCCGTGGATATTCACCTCGCGCGTCGCGGCGATCAGGAAGGCGTCGGGGGGCGCGCCGCCTCTAGCCCGACGCGTCCCGATCTCCAGCGGAGTCGGATCGGGCCGAAACTCGGCGGCGAGGCCGTTGAACAGCAGGTCGAGCACGCGTTCGCACAGCCTGGGATAGTCTTCGACCTCGAACCATGGCAGCCAGACGTTCAGCCAATAGATGTGTTCAAGGATCAGATGGGTGCGCGCCCAGGCGGCGTCGCCGCGCAGCCACCTCAGGTCGGGCGCCCGCAGGAGCTCTCGGAAACTCTGGAAAAACGCCGCGTAGCGGTCCGACACTTCGGTATGGATCGGCTCGGAGAGCGTACGGATGTCGCTGAGGATGGGGATTTCCCGCTCGCGCCCGCGCACGACCCGCGCCTTGTGCTCGAAGTAGCCGACCAGGAATCGCCGCACGCGCTCGCCGGCCGTCGGAACGTCGGCCGCCGTCTGGACCATGGCCTCCAGCCGATCGAGGCCGGCCACGAAGCAGGCGGCCGCAAGATCCTCCTTGCGGCCGAAATAGTAGGCGATGCCGGTGGTGGCCATGCCGCAGGCGGCGGCCACCTCGGCCAGGGTCATGCTCCTCACGCCGCGGCGATTGAGGATGCCGGTGGCGACGCCGATGATCTCCTCACGCCGGGCCTCGAATTTAGCGGGCGGCGCGCCGCCGTCGAGCGTCGACAAACGGATCAAGAGCTCACCGGAAGCGCACCTGAACTTCCACGCCATAGGTCCTTGGCGGAATGAGGCCCACCGTCTGATTGTACGGCAAGGCGCCCGGCGCCGGCGCCGCGAGCAGCAGCGCCGAGACATTGTCGTAGCCGAGGGCGTTGGTGAGGTTCTTTACATAGGCGATGACCGTGAACCGGTCCCTGGCGTCGTTATAGGTGATGCGCGCGTCCACCTGGCTGTAAGCCGGGGCCAGATACCACGGGCGGTTGAAGATGCTGTCGTAAGTCTGGTCCTTCCAGATGTAGCTAGCGGAGAACGTCAGGCTGCCGGGATCGAAATGGAAAGTGTAGTTGGCGTTCACCGCGAGCTTGTTGCGCGGCGACTGCGGCACGGTCTCGCCGACGACGCTCTGGCCGCCGAGCTGCGGCTGGACGGTGTCCTCGAAGCAGCAGCCGCTGTGGATCGTCGCGTGCAGATAGGCGTAGTTGAACAGGAACTGCAGGTCAGGCGTCGCCTGCCAGATGGTCTCGAGCTCGGCGCCGTAGGAGACCACCTTACCCATGTTGAAGAAGTTGGTGACGATCGGCCCTTGCGCCTCCTGGAACGATAGCGGGATCTGCATGCCGTAATAGTCGTAGTAGAAGACCGCGGCGTTGACCTGTAGTCTTCGACCGAGTTGTTCCTTGGCGCCGATTTCATAGGCGTCGATGTACTCGGGATTGGTTTCCGGGTTGGCGAGGATGGTGCCGGTGTTGAAGCCGCCGGCCTTGTATCCGCGGCTATACTTCAGATAGGCCAGAGTGTCGGCGTTGGGGGTCCACTCGAACCCGGCCGTTCCGGTCACCGCCGACCACGTCTGGCTGAGGGGGCGGAACCAGATCCCGGTGGCCGGATCCTCCACCGGCGGGCCGGCGACGCCGGGGGCCGGCGCGTAGGAGATGACATAGTGGGTTATGTCGATCACCGGCGTATAGGCGCCATAAACGGCCGCCGGGTAGCCGCATGACGGCAAGCCGAAACACAGTTCGCGGAACTCTTCAGCGCCGGCCAGGGTGTCGTGATTGTAGCGGATGCCGCCGGTGAACTTCAGCGTATCGGTGAACTTCCAGTCGACCTGAGCAAATCCCGCGTACGAGTCCTCATGCATGTTCTGTTCGGTGTGGTAGATGTCGAAGGTCGGATTGGCCGGAGCCCCGGCAGGGAACGCCAGTTGAGGCTGTTCGGGTAACGGGATTTGGACGTATTGATTATATTCCTCGTGAAATTGGTATAATCCAATGATCCACTGGAAACGTGAATTGTCATGCGATACGAAGTTCAGCTCGTTGCTATAGTAGGATTTGTTCTCGGCGTAACGAAATGGCACTTGCGGGAAGACAGTGAGCGGCGGACATTGCGCCAAGTACGGCTGGCATATTGGAGATGGCACCGTAGGAAACTGATAAGATAATATGCTTGTATTGTCATAGTCGGTTGTCAGCTTGAAATTATAGGTCGTGAACCCACCAACATATTTGACGTCAAAACCCCAGGGCGTGGTCCAGGTCAGGTGGGCGGCGGCGCTGAGCGCGGGCTCGTCCGTGGCCTTCTCGGGAATGTCGGTGCTGAAGGTTCGGATATTGGTGTTGGCCGGATTGGTCGTGAACCCGCCCAACTCGGTGAAGCCCGGCTGGGTGAAGCCGTAGGCCGCGCCTGGGCCTAACGAACCCGGCGGGAATGGCGCGTAGTCGTAGGAGCCGAGGACACCGGCCGTCCGATAGGTGCTGTAGTAGCGGAAGTAGCCGCCTTTCAGCCACAGATTGAGATTGGGGGTGATGTCCCAGGAGACCTGCGCCTCGACATAGGTGCTGTTGCCCCGTCCGCCTTCGCTCGGCCCGCCGGCCACGTTCTTGAAATAGCCGTCAGCCTGATCGGCCTGGGCCGCCGCCAGGCGCAGGCGTAGGGTGTCGGTGATCGGACCGGAAACGGCGGCCTCGAAATTATAGACCCCGTAGTTGCCGACGGTGGCGCGTCCCTCGGCGTAGAAGCTTGAGGTCGGCGTGTTGGAGATCGAATTGATCGTCCCGCCGACCGAATTGCGGCCGTAAAGAGTGCCTTGCAGCCCGCGCAGGATCTCCACCCGGTTGACGAACAGGGAATCGCCCGAGGCGGCGACCACGCTCGAATTGTAGACGCCGTCGGCATAGGTGGCGACGCCGGGCTCGGTGGCGAGATTGTTGGTCTGGCGGCCGACGCCGCGGATGAAGGCCCGGTCGAGGGACGTCGAATACGCCAGCCCCGGCGTATAGTTTGTGAAGTCCTGGATGGTGTCGACGCCGATCAGGTCGCGCCGCTTGGAGGTGTAGGCCGAGATCGCGACCGGGACCGTCAGTAGCGACTCCTCGCGCTTTTGAGCGGTGACGATCACCGCGGCGAGGGTGGTGGCCTGGTCGTTCGCCGCCACACGCGTCGCCTGTTGCGCCTGGGCGGCGCTGGTCCAGGTGAAGGCGGCTCCAGCACAAGCCGCCAGAAGCCCTGCTCGTTTCGACATGATGTCCCTCCCCGGCAGTTTGCGCCGTTTGATGTTTTGGTACGCTTTCTTCCCATCCAGACGGTGCGATTGCGCCCGTCGCTCGTGTTCTCTCGGCGCCGCCGATTGTTTCTTTGAGTTCGACTATCTCCGAACCCCAATGCGATGGCAAGCGGCCTCCGCCGGAAGCAAATTCGCGGCTCGATGTTGAATCTGGAGTATCCGACGCGCGGCCGCGCGGGCCGCTCGCGGGCGCCCCTAGTGCATACCCAGCGACTGGGCGACCGCCTTGTGGGTGATTTGCCCGTCGCGGATGTTGAGCCCCTGGGCGAAGCCGGGGTCGTCGGCGAAGGCCCCGTCCACCCCCTTGCCGGCCAGGGCCGAGATATAGGGCGCAGTGGCGGCGCTCAGGGCATAGGTCGAGGTCAGCGGCGCGGCCCCGGGCATATTGGCCACGCAATAGTGGATAACATCGTCAACCACGAACGTCGGGTCGGCGTGGGTGGTCGGGTGACTAGTCTCGAAACAGCCGCCCTGGTCGATGGCGACGTCCACCAGCACGGCCCCGGCGCGCATGCGGGCCAGGTCGGCGCGGGTCACCAGCTTGGGCGCCGCCGCCCCGGGGATCAGCACGCAGCCGATGACCAGATCGGCCGTGGGCAAGGCGTCCGACACCAGATCGTGAGTGGAATAACAAGTCTTCAGTTCGCCGCCGAACTGGTCGTCGAGCTCCTCCAGGCGCTGGGCGGAAATGTCGAACAGGGTGACGTCGGCGCGGTGACCGATGGCCATCTGGGCGGCATGCTTGCCGCTGACCCCGCCGCCCAGGATCAGCACCTTGGCCGGCAGCACCCCGGGCGCGCCGCCGAGCAGCAGGCCGCGGCCGCCGGCCGGCTTGAGCAAATGATAGGCGCCGACGTCCACGGCCATGCGCCCGGCCACCTGGCTCATCGGGGCCAGCAGCGGCAGGCGGCCGTTGCGGTCGGTGACCGTCTCATAGGCGATGGCCGTGCACCCGCTGGCCATCAGACCCTTGGTCTGGTGGGCGTCGGCGGCCAGGTGCAGATAGGTGAACAGGATATGGCGCGGCTTCAGCCGGGCGATCTCCACCGGCAGCGGCTCCTTGACCTTGACGATCATGTCGGCGGCGTCGAACACCGCGTCGGCATCCGGAAGGATGGTCGCGCCGACGTCGACAAAAGCTTGGTCGGCGAGACCGATGCCAGCCCCAGCCCCGGCCTCGACGAACACTTCGTGGCCCTCGAGGCATAGGCGGTGCACGACGCCCGGCGAGGCGCCGATGCGAAATTCGAGAGTCTTGATCTCCTTGGGCACGCCGATGCGCATGAGTGTCTCTTCAGGGAAGGAAAAAGCTTGGGCGGGGGCTTAGCACGGCAATCGATTGCGTCTCAAACCCTCTTGCTTGGGCCTCTAGGCCCGTTCGCGGAAACGCGGCTCCTCGACCAGGGTGATGAGGATGGTCAGCGCCGTCAGCAGGAAGCCGATCGAAACCCCGAATAGAACTTCATAACCAAGGGTGGCGGCGATCAGGCCGCCGGCCAGCGGGCCGATGGCGGACATCGCCCCTTGGGCCGTGGAGGTCAGCGCCAGGCGCATGGCGATATCCTCCCGGGCCCCGAATTCCAGCACCATGGTTTGCGAGCTCATCAGGAACCCGGACTGGGATGCGCCGAGGCCAAAGAAGGCCATGAAGATCAGGGTGTGGGCGTTGAAGACGGCATGGCCGACGCCAACGATCGGGGCGGCCATCAGCAGGGCGGTGGCGGCGATCCAGCACATCACCGAGACGATAAAGGTGGCGCGGAAGCCGAAACGGTCGCCGGCCAGGCCCCAGCCAAGATTGGTCACCGTATCGGCGCCCAGGAACGCCAGGGACACCAGGCCGAGGTTCTTGCCGTCGAGGGCCATCGAGCGGCCGGCGAACAGGATGTAGAACGGCGCGGCAACGCGGGCGGTGGTGGCCAGGGTCTGGGCGACCATGAAATGCATGAAGCCGCGATCCTGGGCGAACAGGGCCGGAAAGTCGCGCACCCGGTCCGTCAGCCGGCTCTTGGCCCGGGTGGTTGGGGGCTCGGGCTCGCGCATCAACACGCGCAGGGCGGTGAGACCGAGGCTGGTGAGGACGAAAGCCAACAGGAAGGTCGTGCCATAGCCGTTGCCCAGGAGGTTGCGCTGGATGATGTAGCGGCCGGCGAACCACGCCAGGCCGGCGGCGATCGCCCCGCCGGTGACGTTGCGCACCGCCTGTAGCAGGCCGCGGCGCGAGATCGGGATGACCTTGGCCAACAGCAGCTGGAACGCCACCTGCTGGGGCCCGGAAAACAGGCCGAGCAGAAACAGGAACACCAGCACGGCGATCAGCAGCGCCTGGCCGTGCAGCACGAAGCCGGCCAGGGCCACGCCCAGGATCTGCACGCGCATCAGGGTGCCCATGAGCATGGCCACCGGCAGGACGCGCTTGCGATGTTCGATCTGGGTGGCGCCGATCACCGGCGAGATCACCCCGCCCAGCTGCTGCAGCGACTGGCCAAGGCCGACCACGAACGCCGAGCCCGACAGCATGTAGAGGTAGGCCGGCAGGAAAGTCGGGGCGTTGAACAGCCGAAAGCCGGTCATGCCGAGCATGCCGTGCAGGAAGTGGCCGGCGAAATTGCGCGGCAGCTTGTCCCATACGAACCGCTCATAGGCCGCCTCGGCCTCAGCCAAGTCCGAAGGAATCTCCGTGGCTTGTAACGCTCCCGAACTATCCATCGGGTGCGTCGTAACAGGATTCAGAGGCTGTGGAAGCTGACGTGGCTGAGGAGCGGCGCCGTTTCAGACGCCGTTTTCAATGACGCGAGCCGGCCTCGTGCAGGAGCCTGCGCACCGCAGCGGCGCCGTGCAGGCGGCGGACGCGGCCAGGCGCCGCGGCTTCGAGCCGGGCGGCAAGGCCGGGCGACCAGGTTCCGAAGCTGAACACCATGCGCGCGTAGCGCCACCCGAACCGCTCCTCACACCCGTCAGGGCGATCGGCGCGTGGACACTCGCGATGGGCCACGGACTTGCGCCAAGCGCGAAACAGCCTCAGCCACACCGACCGGTCCAGCCACAGCACGAGGTCGGCCGTGGGAAGAGTGAGCGCGGCGGCTTCGTCATAGGTCCCCTCAACGATCCAGA
>DASXMK010000280.1:0-2887 GCA_036495705.1 Caulobacteraceae bacterium
GTCGGGGCGTTGGTCCAGGGGCAGGCGAAGGTGAGCCGGACCATTCACCGGATCGGCCCGGATGACCCCGCACCGAAGGAAGGTGTTGCGCTCCGCCTCCACAATGGTTGGAGCCAGGACCTCGCTGCAGTGGACGCGGCGGTGGGAGTCGAATCGCCCACCGAACCGACCGTGCACATTTCCACCCCGAGACTCGAAGCTGACGAACTCAACCGTGCGCTAGCCGCGAACGCCGCAGCGGTGCTCGTGCTCCAACTGCGGGGCATCGCTTCGACCGACGCGGGGCGCGAAGCGCGGCAGGCGATGGAGAACCGCCGAGCGAAAGCGGCGGCCGAGGCCGAGGCGATCGTTGCCGAGGCTGCACGCAAATCGAGCGTGCGCCTCGCCGGCGGCGCGATGCAGACCGGGACGCCCGCCGAGGCCGTCAAGGCGGCCGCGACCAAAGCCCTGGTGCGACGCTATCCGCAGTTCGATCCCAGCGACAACCCGGGCTGGGGCCGGGTCTGGGAGCGGGCTCAGAGAAAAGATCCCGACGCAATGAAGGCGGTCGATTTCTCCGGGCCGCCCCAGAGTCATCCGGTCTGCAAGGCTCTACTTGATGCCCTGGGGGCCGGCCGCAAAGGCGTAGATCTGCGCAAGATGTTCGACGACCCGCCCTACGGCTGGCCAAGGGACGCCGTCGATGGCGGGCTGCTCGTGTTAGCCAACCTCGGCCAAGTCAGGGTCATCGGCGAGGATGGCAAGCCAGCCAACCTCGCCGACCTTCCACGTCCGAAGCTCTCGGCCTGCACCTTCCGCCGCGAGACGACCGTGGTGGATGTTACCCATCGTCTAGCCGTGCGCGGCCTCTTCAACGAGGTTGGCCTGACATTCACGAACAACCAGGAACAACTTGCTCTGAGCGGCCTCCTCGAAAAACTTGAACACCTGGCACAGAGTTCGGGAGGTGAGGCGCCGGCACCGGCGCCCCAGACCGTTCCACGAATGGCGGAGTTTCGCGCTGCAGCCGACAACGACCTGCTCGTGGCGCTGGCCAATGACACGGATGACCTGAAAACCAAGATAAGTGAATGGCGCGCGGCCGCTCGGACGATAGGCGAGCGTCTGCCGCGCTGGCAACTCGCCCAGCAGCTATTCCGCCAGGGCGCGACCGAACGCCAAGCCGATCTCGAAGCGATTCATAGGTCGCGCGGCCTGCTGGCGGACCCTGATCCCGTGCCGACGATCATCCAGACGGCTTCCGAAACGTTGCGTACTCGGCTCAATGCCGCGTGGACTGCGTGGCAGGAGGCTTGGACGGCAGGCGAGGCCCGGCTGCTCGCGGACGCCTCCTGGAGTAAGCTTACGCCGGACCAGAGACATGCCTTCCGGGCGCAGGCCGGACTCCTGCCGGCTAAGGCGCCGGCGGTCGAGACCCCCGAGGCCATCGCCTTCAGTCTGGAAGCGCGAAGTCTTTCGCAATGGAACGCCGACGCCAAGGCAATGTCGGCGCGTATCGCTGACGCCCTGGCCGAAGCTGCCATCGCGGTCGATCCTAAGACGAGGGAGGTGACTGTGGCGACGCGGCTACTCCACGACCAAGCCGAGCTCGACACCTGGCTCGACGAGACCCGGAGTTCCCTCGCCGCGGCCCTCGCCAACGGCCCGGTCATCCCCAGGCTCGGCTAATGGCCTCGCGCTTCCTATCCATGCCGGTCCGCCGAATGCTCGAGAAGGCAGTCAAGGCGGCACGGGATGTTGCCGAGGAAGGCGCAGCGGATGCGATCCGCCGTCTGGCGGTGGCGGATGCGGCCGCGCCGGCTACCTTTGACGAGTCGGAAAAAGCTCTACGCCGACGCCTGCGCGCCCATGCCCGCACCATGGGCGATCTGGCCACCGCCGACGGAACTCATGAGGTGAGGCATTTGGTGGAAGCCACGGCCTACGCCCAGTGGCACCGGCGGCTTTTCGCGCGCTTCCTCGCTGAACGCGGCCTGTTGCGCCATCCCGATCATGGAAGCGTCAGCCTTGACGACTGCGAAGAACTCGCCTCGCGCGAGGGCTTCGCCGACGCTTCGGCTGCAGCCGAAAGTTACGGTGCCCGGATGCTGCCCGGGGTGTTCAATCCCGACGATCCTGTGCTCGCGCTGGAGTTTGCGCCTGAGCACGCCCAGGCAATTAGGAGGTTAGTTGAGGGGCTCGATGCCGCGACTTTCCAGGCCGATGATTCCCTGGGCTGGACCTATCAGTTCTGGCGGGCGACCGAGAAAGACCGGGTCAACAAGGCTGGCGGGAAGATTGGGGCGGCGGAATTGCCAGCGGTGACCCAGCTGTTCACCGAGCCCTATATGGTCCGCTTCCTGCTGCACAACACCCTGGGCGCCTGGCGGGCGGGGAAGATCCTGGCGGGCCGGCCGGAGCTGGCGGCGCGGGCGCCGGACGAGGACGCCCTGCGCGCCGCTGTCGGCCTCGCCGGCTACGATTTCGACATGTTGCGGTTCGTCAGGGAAGAGGAGGACGCGCCCCGCTGGCGGCCGGCGGCGGGAACATATGCCGGCTGGCCGACTGAGGCGGCGAAGCTCACGGTGCTCGACCCCTGTTGCGGCTCGGGTCACTTCCTCACTGAGGCCCTGACCATCCTGGCCGGCTTGCGTGCGCAGGAGGAAGCCCTCGCGCCGGCCGAGGCGGTGGCGGCGGTGCTCAGGGACAACCTCTTCGGCTTGGAAATTGACGGCCGCTGCGTCCAAATCGCCGCCTTCGCCGTCGCCCTCACTGCCTGGAAATTAGGCGGCTTCCAGATTCTCCCACCACCTCACATCGCTTGGGTAGGCGCGCCTCCCCCACTCCCAAAACCTGAATTCATCGCATTGGCCAATGGCGATCAGGAACTCGGGGAGGGGTTGGACAA
>DASXMK010000281.1:0-1718 GCA_036495705.1 Caulobacteraceae bacterium
TGACACGCGCTCTGCCCGAGCGCCGCGCCGGCAATTGCCGTAGCCAGGAACCCTCGCCGTTTCATGTGCCGTATGGTAGCATCTGTCGTCAGCGAGGAGGACAATCGCATGTCACTTTCGAAAAGAGCTTTCGCTGAGTTCCTTGGAACATTGTGGCTGGTTTTTGGCGGCTGTGGCGCCGCCGTGCTCGCGGCTGCTTTCCCGGGCCTGGGGATCGGATTCGCGGGCGTTGCACTGGCGTTCGGCCTCACCGTGCTGACCATGGCTTTTGCGCTCGGCCACGTATCGGGGGCCCATTTCAATCCGGCGGTCACCGTCGGCCTGTGGGCCGGCGGCCGTTTTCCGGCCCGCGAGATCATTCCCTATGTCATCGCCCAGGTCGTTGGGGCCATCGCCGGGGCCGCCATCCTCTACGCCATCGCCACCGGCAAGGCCGGATTCGACATGACCGGCGGTTTCGCCTCCAACGGCTACGGCGACCATTCGCCCGGGCACTATTCGCTGCTCGCCTGTGCGATCAGCGAGATCGTGATGACCTTCGGGTTCCTGATCGTAATCTTGGGTTCCACCCACGGGTCCGCGCCGCGGGGCTTCGCGCCCCTGGCCATTGGCCTCGCCCTGACCCTGATCCATCTGATCAGCATCCCGGTCACCAACACCTCGGTGAACCCGGCCCGAAGCCTGGGCCCGGCCCTGTTCGAGGGCGGATGGGCGCTGCAGCAGCTGTGGCTGTTCTGGACCGCGCCGTTCGTCGGGGCCGTGATCGCCGGGTTCGCCTACCGCCGCATCAGCCCCGACCAGCCGGCCCCGGTGGAGGTGCGCGGCGAAGCCTGACGCCGTCCCCGACCGCAAGCGGTTGCCCCCGGCAAGGCCTGAGGGGTAAGGACCGCCCTTAAAGGCGCGGAAGGAACAGTGATGGAAGTCAACGGGATCGCGCACGTCTTCGTCACCGCCGGAGACTTCGACAAGGCGCGCGCTTTTTATCGCCAGCTGTTGCCGTTCCTGGGCCTCAAGCCGGTCATGGATGCCGCCGGCACCTACTATTGCGTTGGCGGCCGCACCGGCTTTGGCGTCCGCTCGCCGCCCCCGCAGCACGCCGGCCAGCGCTTCGAGCAGGGCGCGGTGGGCCTGCATCACATCTGCTTCCGGGTGCGCGAGCGCGAGGAGGTCGATCAGGCCCACGCCTTCCTGGCCGAGATCGGCGCCACCATCGTCCACCCCCCGCAGGACGACGACTGGGCCCCCGGCTATTATTCGGTGTTGTTCGAGGACCCCGACGGCGTGCGCCTGGAAATCAACCATGTGCCGGGCAAGGGCCTGCTGGCGGCCGGCGGATCGGGCCATCTCGGCGCGCAATTGGACCGCAACTGATGGTCCAGAACTGGCGCGAAATCGCCCCCGGACGTTACCGCGAGACCTTCGGACGCTATTTCGAGGACTTCCAGGTCGGCGATGTCTACGAGCACCGGCCGGGCAAGACCGTGCTGGAGTCCGACAACCACCTGTTCACCCTACTGACCCTCAACACCCATCCGCTGCATTTCGACGCCGAATACGGTCGCGGCACGGAATTCGGCCAGAACCTGGTGGTCAGCACCTACACCCTGGCCTTGCTCATCGGCATGAGCGTCAGCGACTGTTCGCAAAAGGCCGTCGCCAACCTCGGCATGGAGGAAGTGCGCTTCACCGCCCCGGTGTTCGCCGGCGACACCCTCTAT
>DASXMK010000282.1:0-5751 GCA_036495705.1 Caulobacteraceae bacterium
TGGTCTCGGCGATCCGCCGCGCGGTCGGGTTGCGGCGAGCGGGGACCTGGGATTTCTTAAGTTCGCCGTCTTCCCGGCGGACAACGGCACCTTCTCCATCACCCTGGCTGTTCCGGAGGTCGAAGAGCGGCTGCGCGCGGCGGTCGTGCGGCCGGAAATATTGGATCAGATTTGCCAACGCCTGCCCGGGATCGCGCCATGGACCGATCCAGCCCACAGTCGCGCGGTGAGCAAGGTTCACGCCATGGGCGAGCTCGAGAGCCGCTGGCGAGACTTTGTGGTCGGCGGGCGCCCGGCGGCGCGCAACCTGTTCAGCGTCGGCGACAGTCTGGCGCGCACCAATCCCCTGTATGGACGAGGCTGCTCCTTCGCGGTGATCGAAGCGCACCTGCTGCGCGATGTGCTGTGCGACGAGGCCGATCCGGACGCGCGGGCGCTGGCCTACGACCGCCTCGTGCGCCGCGAGCTGCGCCCGTTCTACGACGACATGGTGCGGCAGGACCGGTCGGCGGCCAAGCGCGCCCAGGCCGAGCTCGATCCCGATGCAAAACCAAGCCTGAGATCGCGCCTGATCCACGCGTTTGTCGAGGACGGGGTGGCGATCGCCCTGCGCCAGGACATCGAACTGTTTCGCCAGGCCATGCGCGCCTTCCACATGCTGGCGCCCCCGGCTCGCTGGCTGTTGCGACCCGCCACCTTGGCCAAGGTGATGCGGGTGTGGGCGAGAGGCCGGCGCGCCAACGCGCCGCTTTACAGGGAGCCTCCAGGTCCAAGGCGCCCGGAGATGCTCGCCGCCCTGGGGCTGCCGGCCACGGCCAAGCTCGCCTGAGGGGCGATCGCCGGGCGATCCGACTCCAGCGCCGCGTCCCGGGCCTCCAGCTCCGCACGGATGTCGGCGTGGCGGGCCGCATCCAGCCGCCAGCCGAAGACACAGGCGCCGCCCAGCATCACGAACACGATCGGGCCGATGAGGAAGGCCAGGTCGAGATTGTGGATCGCCGCCGGCGTGTTGACCGCGCCCTCGGCCGGATTGAAGCCCAGGGTCTGCAACAGGGGAAACGTCAGGACGATGGCGCCGGCGGCGGCGATTTTCTGGGCCAGGGTGTTGATGGCGTACACCAGGCTCATGCGCTGCTTGCCCTGGGCGAGCCTGATTTCGTCCCCGACATCGGCCAGCATGGCCTGGACCATCATACTGAACCCCGAGGCGAAAATGCCCTCGCAGAACATCATCGGCAGGAACATCCACACATTGGCCCTGGGCAGGACGAAGATCGACACCAGGCCCAGGGAATAGGCCGTGGTGGTGGCCATCAAGGTCCGATGCTTGCCGATCCGGCGGGCGACGGCCGCCGTGAGGAACGCCCCCGGAATCCCAGCCAGGATGTAGACCGCCAACAGGATGGTCGCCTGTTGGGTGGTGAAGCCACGCGAGGCCTTGAAGAAAAACAGATAGATGGCGCTCATCCACCCGGGCCCCAGGGTGACCGACACCTGAGAAAGAAACAGGCGCAGGAGGTCAGGCTTGGCCAGCACCTGCCAATAGTCTTTCAGGGCCAGAGAATGGCCGGCAACGACCGGCTCGATGTGCTCGCCCGTGGTCAAGGCGGCCAGGAGCACGCACGCCGGTATCAGCGCGATGATCAGCCAGCCGCACGCCTGCACGCCCCGGGCGTCGCTCCAGCCCAAGGCCGGGGCGCCGATAAGCACGCCCATGGTGGCGACGACGCCGATAACCCCGACGGCGTTGATCACGCCGAACAGGCGCGAGCGTTCGTGATAGCTGCCTGTCAGGGTCGCCGCCCAGGCCTGGTGGGCCAGACTGACAATGGAATTACCCAAGTACATCACCACCAGCCAGACGAAGAGGTAGGCGCCGCTGAAGCCGCGCGGAGCCATGAACAGCTGGTAAAGCGCCAGCATCAGGATCGGCGCCCCGGCCACGAGCCAGACGCGGTAGCGTCCCAGAGGCGAGCGCGTGCGGTCCATGCCAATGGCCAGGAACACGTCCACCGGCACGTCAAGCAGCCGGACCAGTCCCCAGACCAGGCCGATGACCGTCATCGGCACCGCCAGGTGGCCGGCGAAATAGGGCGGCAGGTAGACGAACACCGCGATGCCAAGGGCCGAGAGGGGAATGTTGGGCGCCGAAAACGGCAGCATGGTTCGGAACGCCAGTTTTCTTGGCGAGTCCGACCTTTGGCCGTTCATAGGCGTCTCCTCCGAGGCGGCGGCCATGACGCCTGCTCGCCTGGCCATTGGCAAGCGCCAGCCAGCAAGGTAACGCCGATTTAATGCCCGGGGGCTGCGAGATGACCGACCTGACCATGGACGCCATCGTCGTGGAGGCGCCGCGGACGCTGATCCTCAAGCGCCATGTGGCCGCGGCGGTGATCGTCAACGGCCTCGAAGTCTACGATTTCATCACTTACTCCTATTTCGCGGTCCAGATTGGTCACGCCTTCTTCCCGAGCAAGATCCCGTTCATCAGCCTGATGCTCTCGCTGGCGACCTTTGGGGTCGGATTTTTCCTGCGTCCGGTGGGTGCGGTGGTGATCGGGCGCTACGCCGACCAGGTTGGGCGCAAGCCGGCGATGCTGCTCAGCCTCATCCTGATGGGCGCGTCCATCGTAGGCCTGGTCCTCACACCGACCTACGCTATGATCGGCCTGGCAGCGCCGGTCCTGGCGCTGATCTGGCGACTGATCCAGGGCTTTGCGCTCGGCGGTGAAATCGGCCCGACCACAGCTTATCTGGTCGAGGCGGCGCCGCCGGCCAGGAGAGGGTTCTACACCGCCTTCCAGGGGATCAGCCAGGCCACCGCGGCCCTGACCGGAGGCCTGGTGGGCGTGATACTGGCCAACCTCGCCGGACCCGAGGGTCTGCAAACCTGGGGTTGGCGCGTCGCCCTGGCGCTCGGCGTGATCGTCTTGCCGGTCGGCTACTGGCTTCGTCGGACCCTCCCCGAAACCCTCGAGCGGCGAGAAGACCGATCCGCGGCGCTCCCGGCCGACGCCCGTGTGCGCAGCCACGTCAGGATCATCATCATCGGCCTGGGCGTCATCGCCTCAGGGACAGTGAGCACCTATGTGCTGGGCTATATGACCACCTATGCGATCACCACCCTGCACATGCCGGCGCGGATCGCCCTTGGATCGTCGATCGCTGTCGGCCTGGCGGGAATCGTCGGCTGCCTGATCGGCGGCGTTCTCTGCGACCGTTTCGGGCGCAGACCGCTGATGATCTGGCCGCGCATCACTGTGATGCTGATCATGATTCCGGCCTTTCAGTTCATTGTCTGGCGCCATGACGCCGTCGCCCTGCTGGGCGCGCTGGCGCTGATCTCGGTGATCGGCTCGCTCGGCACGGCGGCGCTGTACACAGCCCTCGCCGAGTCCATGCACAAGAACCTGAGAGGCGCAGGGGTTGGCATAGTCTACGCCACGGCCGTGGCCGTGTTCGGCGGCACGACCCAACCGACCATAGCCTGGCTGACCCACGTCACCGGCAATCCCCTGGCCCCGGCCTGGTATATGCTGGGTTTTTCGTTCATCGGCCTGATCGCGGTGCTGTTCATGCGTGAATCGGCTCCGTCCAAACTGGCCCTGAAGGCGGCCTGACCGATGTACCTGAGCGTCAACGGCGCGCGCCTGTTCTTCGACACCGTGGGTTCGAGCCTGGCGGTCGAGCCCGAACGCATGGCCGAGCGCCCGGCGCTGGTGGTGCTCCACGGCGGTCCGGGGTTCGACCATTCGCTGATGCGGCCGTATTTCGATCGCTTCGCCGACACCCATCAGGTGATCTATCTCGACCACCGCGGCAACGGCCGCTCCGGCGGCGAGCCACAGACATGGAATTTGGCGCAGTGGGGCGATGATATCGCCGCCTTCATCGACGCGCTCGGCCTGGACCGGCCGGCGGTGCTGGGCCTTAGTTTCGGCGGCATGGCGGCCATGGCCTATGCCACCCGCCACCCGCAGCAGCCGTCCAGGCTCATCTTGTCCTCGACCGCGGCGCGCATGCACCTGGAGGCCACCTACGCCATGATGTCGCGCCTGGGCGGCGAGGCGGCGGCGACGATCGCCCGTGACTTCTGGTCCTCGCCCTCGGCGGAGGGCGCGGCGGCTTACATGGCCACCTGCATGCCGCTCTATAACCCAACCAACGACCCGGCCAACGCCGCCGCCCGCGCCCGGGCGATCATGCGCCTGGAGGTGATGTTCCACTTCATCACCGGCGAGCAGCAAGGCATGGATTTCACCCCCGGCCTGGCGCGCATCGCCTGCCCGACCCTGGTGCTCGCGGGGGGCCTCGATCCGATCACCCCGCTCATCGCCGCCCAGGAGATCGCCGCCGCCCTGCCCGCTCATCTCGCCCGGTTGGAGGTGTTCGAGGGGGCCGGCCACGGCGTCCATCGCGACGAGCCGCAACGCGCCGAGGCGGTGCTGCGCCAATTCCTTTCCGGGACCTCAAGCCGATGAATTCAGCCGAAAGCTTCAGCCGCGACTATGCCCAGGCGCGGGCGCGTTTTCGCCAGGCGGCGGCTGCGGCCGTGGCGCAGATGGACAGCGTCAGCCATCCCGAGCGCGGGCCGGACGGCGGCGAGCTGGCCACCGACGTCGCACTCATCGGCGAGAAGACCGCGGACGCGATCCTGGTTATGATTTCCGCGACCCACGGCGTGGAAGGCTTTTGCGGCTCGGGCGCGCAGATCGATTTCCTGGTTCGTGGCGAGGCCGCGCGCCTGCCGCCGGGCGTCGCGGTTCTGATGATCCACGCCATCAACCCCTACGGCTTCGCCTGGCTGAGGCGGGTGACGGAAGACAATGTCGATCTCAACCGCAACTGGGTGGATTTCGCCCGCCCGCCGCCGGAAAACCTGGGCTACGACGCGCTGGCCGAGGCGGCCGCGCCGGCCGAGTGGACCGAGGCCGCTCAGAGCGCCGCAGCGGCGAAGCTGGCCGCCTACGCCGGCGAGCATGGGTTCGCAGCGTTGCAGCAGGCGCTGAGCGGTGGCCAGTACAAGCATCCAAAGGGAATATTCTACGGCGGCCAGGCCCCGACATGGTCTAGACGCACGCAAACCTCGATCTTTAGGGAATACCTCGCCAACGCTCAGAAGGTGGCGATCCTCGACTATCACACCGGTCTTGGGCCTTGGGGATTCGCCGAGCAGATCCTCACCGATCCGCCGGGCAGCGCTGGCTATGACCGCGCTCGCGCGTGGTACGGCGACGCCATCACCTGTCCGGCGGCCGGCGATTCGACGTCCGCCGACGTCAAGGGCGACAACCTGGCCGCGGCCGCAGGACTCCTGCCGCAGGCCGAAGTGACCGCCATGTGCCTGGAGGTGGGAACCAAGTCGGTCGTGGAAGTCCTGAACGCCCTGCGCGCCGACGCCTGGCTGCATGCCCACGGCGATCCCGGCTCGCCCCAGGGACGCGAAATCAAGCGCCAGATGCGCGAAGCCTTCTTTGGCGACGCCGACGACTGGAAAGGCATGGTCGCTGGCCAATCGATGCTGGCCTGCCGCCAGGCGATCAAAGGGCTTTCCGCCTAGGCGTCCTCATATTCCGAGGCAAAGAGGCGCGTGGCATCGTCGACGAACCCCTCGCCGGGCGGCGGGCCCTCGCGATCGGTGCGATAGGCTTCGAACAGCGCCTCAAGCCCGGCCGGGTGAAAGCTGACCAGAAGCTCGGCAGGGGCGCCCGACGTGTTGGCAAAACCATGCCGCACGCCCGCTGTGACTCG
>DASXMK010000283.1:0-5090 GCA_036495705.1 Caulobacteraceae bacterium
CTTCGCTTTTCAGGCGGCCGATGATGCGCTGGAAGGCTTGGACGGCGCGCTCCGTGAACCGCCCGCGGACCAGTTCATCCATGATGATGGCGTTGATCTCATCGCGCTCGGCTTTGGTCGGGCGGACGCATTCGAGGCCCACGGCGGCCAGGGCCTGCGGATAGACCTTGCTTTCCACCAGCCAGCGGGCGCCGGTGAGGGCCAGCCGGGCATAGCCGCGTCGGCGGGCTTCGGCGGCCACCGCCTCAGCGATGTTGAGCCACGGCAGGGGCGAGGCCGGCAGAACCCAGGGGAGGGCCTGATGGATGGTGTTGTCGGGGCAGATCAGGAAATCCGCCCCGGCCCGGGCGAGCTTTTCGGCCGACGACAGCATCAGGCGGGCGGCGCCCGGCCAGTCGCCCGCCTCGATGAAAGGCATGTACATGGCCAAGGCGTGGCCGTGCAGGGACACTTCGGGGTGGCCGTGCGGGCCGAAGCGCGCCCCGGCCTCGGCGCACAGGGTCCGGTAGCACAAAGCCGCGCCCTCGGCGGAGCAGGCGACGATGCCGACGTGCTGGCTCACGGGTTACTCTAGCGCCCGCCGCTGGGGATGAAGCGGACCCTGGGCGCGGGACAGACCTTCACCCGGGTCACGTCGGTGCTCGTCAGGCTGGTGGTCCAGCATTCGTCGAACACCGAGCAATAACAGGCGCGAAAACTCAACGGACCTCGCTGGGTGAAGCCGCGCAGGGCCTGGTCGAAGCGCTGCGCGACCTGGGGGTCGGCCGCCGACTTGCGCAGCCGAAAGACGATATTGTCCTCACCCGGCCGAATGACCTCGTCTTCCACTGCCGAGGTGACGAAGGCGTTGTTGATCTGATGCTTCATGACGACGGGGTCGGTCGAGAGGCCGCAGCATCGTCTGAGCAGGTCGTGAGGGTCAGTCACCGGCGCGCCCTGATAGAACACCTCAAAGGTTTTCACCTTGGCCGGACCCACTCCGCCGTTGGAGACGCCGAATTCCAGATCGTGCTCTGGGCCGTAGTCATTGGAGGTGGCCGGGCGCAGGAACGGCCAGGAGTTGGCGGCCACCAGGTCGCGCTCGGTCTTGCCGTGCTCGATGGCCACGAACAGCGACACGCCGGAGATGAAGATGGCCGACAGCGCCAGGACGAGATCGAGCCGGGCGTGGCCGGTCTTGGGCGGATGGGGGTCCGGCCCATCGGGACCGACCCGGACAGGCGGCTCGTTCATTATCGGGAATATTCCGGCACGCCGGCTCGTCTAGCACAGTCGTGTCTGACGCTCTAAGGGAAGGGGCCATGTGGACGGGTTGGCGGAGCGATATGCGGCCACGCGAGGTGATGTTCCTCCTCGCGATCTTGGCGCTTGCCCTGCAAGTGGTTGTGCCGCCGGGCTATATGGTCGGCGGCGGCGCCAATGGTCCGGCCCGGATCGTCATCTGCACACTCCACGGGCCGGTCAACGCCGCCATCGACCTGGGAGGCTCCAAGGCCCCGGCGCACGGCAAAACTTCGCCAATGCCATGCGTCTTTGCCGGCCACGCCGCGCCGGCCAGCCTGGCCTCGCCAACGCCCGCGGTCGCGGTCCCCTGGGCGAGGCTGACGTCCGTAGACCTTCCGCCTGCAACCCGCAGCTTCGTCGGCCGCGGCCTGGCCGCGCCGCCGCCCGCCCGAGCCCCTCCCGCCTCCTTCGCCTGAGCTTTCCCGCCCGCGAGCCCTTTGGCTCGCGTCCAATCGCGGCGTCGCCGCCTATGGGAGTCAGCCGATGCCATTTCCTTCTACCGCACGCGCCCTCGCCGGGGCCGTCAGCCTCTTCGTCGCCTCCATGGTTCCCACCGCCAGCCTCGCCTGCGCCTGCGGCTGCGGGGTGTTCGATGTCGGCGAGGGGTCGTTCATGCCGGTGACTACCGGCTCAGGCTTCACCTTCTGGCTGCGCTACAGCACCATGGACCAGAACCAGAACTGGGCCGGAGACGGGCGCGCGCCGGCGGCGGCCAACACCGACAAGGAGATCCACACCAACTTTTACACCGTGGGGGGGCAGTACGCGGTCAACCGCAAATGGACCCTCATGGCCGAGCTGCCAATCTATGATCGCAACTTCACCAGCACCGACGACGGCGGCGTGGCTGGTCCGGCCGGATCGCTTTACCACGCCCACCTCACCGCCCCCGGCGATCTGCAGCTGATGGCCATGTACACCGGCTTTGCGGACGACCTGTCGACGGGCCTGGGGCTTGGCGTCAAACTGCCTACGGGCGTGTGGCACAGCCCGACCGGGCCGCTCGGCGGCGCGGAATTCGACCGCGACACCCTGCCTGGGACCGGCAGCACCGACCTGGCGATCGCCGGCTACCACTTCGGGGCGCTGAACCGGGCCGAAACCCTAAGTTGGTTCGTCCAGGCGAAATTCCAGATCGCGGTGGCCACGCAGAAAGGCTATCGGCCGGGAGACGAACTCGACGCCGCCCTTGGCGTCACCTGGGACCTCGGCAAGCACGGCCCATTCACCAAGGTGGCCCCGGTCCTGCAACTGGTGAACAGCTACCGGGCGCACGATGGCGGCCCGGAAGCCGACCCCCTCAACTCCGGCTATGAGCGGATGCTGATCTCGCCCGGGCTGGAGCTGCGCCTGAACCGGGTGCGCGTCAGCGGCGATGTGGAAATTCCGTTCTATCAGCAGGTCAATGCGGCGTCCGACGTCGCCATCGAGGGCACGCGCGGCCAGCTCATCGCCCCCCTTCTGGCCAAGGTCCAGGTGTCGTACGACTTCTAGCGAAACGGGATTACGGGCATGGGCCAAGGCGGCAAGATTGGCATTGGCGCGGCGCTTGCCGCCATTTTTGGCTTGTTTTTCGTGAGCGCGGCCCAGGCGCAGCCTCCTCCAGGCGCGGCGGCGGCGCTGCATGCCATCCTGACCGACTACGACGCCTTCTGGAATCGCAACGATCCGATCGGGGCCGGCCAGAGGGGCGATGAGGCCGCCAAGGCCAAGTGGCCCGACGACAGCCCGGTGGAAGAGGCGCGCCGTCACCGCCTCGATCTCGAGTTCAAGCGCCGCCTGGACGTCGTGCCAGCCGCGGCGCTCACCGGCGAGGACGCCCTCAACCGCCAGCTTCTTGAGGCCCGGCTGGTTATCGATATCGACGGCGACGGCTTCGACGAGGAGCGCATTCCGTTCACCAATGACGAGGGCTTCTTTGTCGTTCCCAGCTATGTCGCCCAGGATACGGTGCTCCGCGACGAGGCTGACGCCAAGGCCTGGCTGGCCCGCATCGCCACGCTGGCGGACTACTACGCCACCCAGACCGCCAACATGCGTCGCGGCCTGGCCGACGGCTTCGTCAGTCCACGGATCACGGCCCAGACCGTGGCCAGGGCCACCCGCGCCCAGGCGGATCTGCCGGCTGAGCAGAGCCCGCTGCTGGGTCCGTTCGAACATTTGCCGCCGGCGATGGGGTCACGGCGCGAAGCGTTGCGCGCGCAGGCCCTGGAGCTGATCCGGACCCGGGTGAAACCGGCTGAGATCGCCCTGGCCACGTTCTTCGAGACCGAATACCTGCCCAAGTCGCGGACCAGCCTGGGCGCCGCCGACCTGCCCAACGGCCGAGCCTATTACGCCTATCGCGTGCGCCGCGAGACCACCACCGACATGACCCCGGACCAGATTTTCGCCCTTGGCCAGTCGGAGATCGCGCGCATCCGCGCGGCCATGGACGTGGAGATCGCCGCCACCGGCTTTCACGGCAGTTTCAAGGAATTCCAGGCCAAGCTGCGGTCCGACCCGCAGTTCTACGTCACCACCCGCGAGGCGCTGCTGGAAAAGGCCAGCCGTCTGGCCAAGCGCGTCGATGGCCAGCTGCCGGCCTTCATTGGCAAGCTGCCGCGCCTCTCCTACGGCGTACGCGAAGTGCCCCGGGCCATCGAGGAGGGCTACACCTCCGGCCGCTACAATGGCGGCAGCCCCGAACAGGGCGTGGCCGGCGAGCTGCTGATCAACACCTCGCACCTCGACCAGAGGCCGCTTTACGAGCTGCCGGCCCTGGTCAGCCACGAAGGCGCGCCCGGCCACCACATCCAGATCGCCCTGGCCCAGGAACAGACCGACGTGCCGGTGTTCCGCAAGGACAGCGACATCACCGCCTATGTGGAAGGTTGGGCGCTCTATTCCGAGCAGCTCACGCGCGAGATGGGCCTCTATCAGACGCCGTATGAACGCTTCGGGCTGCTGTCGATGGAGATGTGGCGGGCCTGCCGCATGGTCATGGACGTCGGCATTCATTGGAAGGGCTGGACGCGCGATCAGGCCCTGGCCTGCCTCGCCGACAACACCGCCCTGGCCGACAAGAACATCCAGAACGAGACCGACCGCTATATCGGCTGGCCGGGCCAGGCCCTGGGCTACAAGATCGGTCAGCTCAAGATCGAGCAGCTGCGCGACAGGGCCCGCGCGGCGCTGGGTCCGCGGTTCGACTACCGCGCCTTCCACGACGTGGTGCTGGACGAGGGGGCCATGCCGCTGTCGGTGCTCGAGGCGCGGGTCGACGCCTGGATCGCGACGCAGAGCCACTAGATTGACCAGCAGGCTCGCAGCGCTCACTGCACTCGCGGTCCTGAGTCTGCTTCTGCCGCCGGCCCCGGCAAAGGCGGCGTGCAACGTCCACATCATGGCCACGCTGCCGGTGACCATGCAGGGCACACGGCCCCTGGTCGAGGCCAGGATCAACGGCGCGCCGGCGATGTTCATGGCCGACAGCGGCGCCTTTTACAGTTTCATTTCCCCGGGCGCGGCGGCGCAGTTCCACCTGCATCCGGTCGCCGCCCCGTTCGGGATGAGGGTTAAGGGCGTGGGCGGATCGGCCGAGCTGTCGGTCGCCGATGTCAGGGACTTCACCCTGGCCGGCATTCCCGTGCCGCACGCGCAGTTCTTCGTCGGCGGCAGCGAGACCGGCGGCCGGGCGCAAGGCATCATCGGTCGCAACATCCTGAGCATGGCGGACGTGGAATACGATCTGGCCGGCGGCGCGATCCGTCTCCTGCGCACGGACGGCTGCCGCGGCGCCAGCCTGGCTTACTGGGCCAAACCCG
>DASXMK010000284.1:0-5004 GCA_036495705.1 Caulobacteraceae bacterium
CGGGCCCTGGCGCCGCACGCCGCGGCCGGCGCGAGCGCGGTTCGAGTCACTGGCGTGGCCCGGCTCGCCGAGGCCGTGAGCCGTATCGGCGACGGGCTCTGGTGATTATCTTTTGACCGGGTTCGACTACATCGCCGGCGCTATCCTGCTGGTGTCCGGCGGGGTGGGTTTCGTCCGCGGCGCGACCCGGGAACTGGTCACCGTCATCGCCTTCCTGGCGGCGGCCGCGGGCTCGGTGCTGTTGCTTCGGTTCAGCGGACCGCTGGCCCACCATTTCATCCATACGACCTGGCTGGCCCACGTCGCCGCTCTGATCGCCGGCTTCATCGTCATCTACATCATCGTCCGCCTACTTGGCGGCCGCCTGACCCAGGGGGTGCGCCAGACCGTGCTGTCGGGTCCCGACCGGATGCTGGGCTTCGCCATCGGCCTGGCGCGCGGGGTGGTGGCGATCGCCGTCCTCGTGGTCCTGATCCGGGCGGCCACACCGCCCGAGCGCTTGCCGGGCTGGTTCACCCATGCGCGGAGCTATCCTCTGGCCAGCGCCGCCGGTTCGGCCCTGCGCGCCCTGGCCCCCAAGGGCCTGGCGATGGCGAGAAACATGGCCCCGACCGTGGAAAACGCGGTCACGGCGGAAGGCGAGAACACCGACGAGAACCCTGGCGCGGTGGGGGAAGCCAGCGCGCCGCACGCCCACCGCGGCTATACCGACAAGGAGCGCAAGGCCCTCGACGACCTGGTGGAGAAATCGCGGCAATGAGCCATCCTGACCCCACGCTGCGCGACCCGCATGACGACAAGCCGCGCCTGGAATGCGGCGTGTTCGGGGTATTCGACAGCCCCGGCGCCGCCGCCGTCACGGCCCTCGGTCTGCACGCCCTGCAGCATCGCGGTCAGGAAGCCTGCGGCATCGCCGCCTTTGACGGGGCCGGATTCCACACCGAGCGCCACTTGGGCCATGTCGGCGCCGCCTTCGCCGGCGATCTCTCAAGCCGCCTGCCCGGCCGCTCGGCGATTGGCCACACGCGCTATTCCACCGCCGGCGGCAGCTTCCTGCGCAACGGCCAGCCGATGTTCGCCGATCTGCAGGCCGGCGGTGTGGCCATCGCCCACAACGGCAACCTGACCAATTTCCTGGTGCTGCGCGAGCAGCTGGTGGCCGACGGGGCGATCTTCCAGTCGACCTCGGACTCCGAAGTGATCCTCCACCTCCTGGCCCGCTCGCGGCGTGACCGGATGGTCGACCGCTTCATCGACGCCCTCAGCCAGATCGAAGGCGGCTACGCCCTGGTGGCGTTGACCAACAAGAAACTCATCGGGGTGCGCGACCCGCTGGGCATCCGCCCCCTGGTCCTGGGTGAGCTCGACGGCAAGTCGGTGCTGGCCTCGGAGACCCGGGCCCTCGACATGGTCGGGGCGCGGTTCGTTCGCGACGTGGAGCACGGCGAGATGGTGATCATCTCCGACCGCGGTCTTCAGAGTGTGCGCCCCTTCCCCGCCGCCCGGGCCCGGCCATGCGCCTTTGAATACGTCTATTTCGCGATGCCCGATTCCGTGGTCAACGGCCTTTCCGTCTATGACGTGCGCAAGCGCATGGGCGCGCGTCTGGCCGAAGAAAGCGGCGTGCCGGCCGACGTCGTCGTTCCGGTGCCGGATTCCGGCGTTCCGGCGGCGCTCGGTTACGCCCAGGGCAGCGGTTTGCCTTTCGAAATGGGCATCATCCGCAATCACTACGCCGGCCGCAGCTTCATCCAGCCGACCCAGGATGCGCGGGAGATGGCGGTGCGCATGAAACTCTCGCCCAACCGAGCGGTGCTGACCGGCAAGCGGGTGATGCTGATCGATGATTCGATCGTGCGCGGCACCACCTCGGTGCGCTTTGTGCGCATGGTGCGCGAGGCTGGGGCCAAGGAAGTGCACCTGCGTTCGGCCTCGCCGCCGATCAAATGGCCGGACTTTTACGGTATCGACATGCCCGACCGGGACAACCTGCTGGCCGCGCACCGCTCCCTGGACGAGATGGCCCGCCTGCTGGAAGTGGACAGCCTGGGGTTCCTGTCGGTGGAGGGCCTGTATTGGGCCCTGGGCGCGGGTCCGCGCGATCCCGCCCATCCGCAGTTCACCGACCACTATTTCACCGGCGATTATCCCACCAGGCTGCTGGACCGGGAGATCGCCGAGGGACGCAATGAGCCTGTGGAGCGGCAGCTGTCGTTCCTGATCGACGCGTAACCGCCGCATGGACGGGCCGCTCGCCGGGCGCATCGCCCTGGTCACCGGCGCCAGCCGGGGCATCGGCCGCGCCACTGCCTTGGCCTTAGGCGCCGCGGGGGCCCATGTGGTGGCCACCGGACGGACCCAAGGCGCGCTCGAGGAACTGGACGACGCCATCCGCGCGGCCGGAGGGGACCCCGCGACGCTGGCCCCGATGGATCTCGGCAACGCCGACGGCATCGACCAGCTCGGCCTGGCCCTGTTCGAGCGCCATGGCCGCCTAGACATCCTGGTCCACGCCGCCGGCATGCTCGCCGGGCTGCGGCCCGTGGCCCATGTGCCGCCGGAGTTGTGGGAGCGGATCCTGACCGTAAACCTCACCAGCGCCTATCGGCTGATCCGCTCACTCGAACCGCTGCTGCGAGCCAGCGACGCCGGCCGGGCGGTGTTCATCACCTGCGAACAGGCCGCCGCCCCCAAGGCGTTCTGGGGGGCCTACGCCGCCGGCAAGGCGGGGCTCGAGGCCTTGGTCCGCTGCTGGGCCGACGAGATCGACGGCGGTTCGATCCGGGCCCTGATCGTCGATCCCGGTCCCACCCGCACCGCCCTGCGCCACCAGGCGTTTCCTGGTGAGGACAAGGACTGGCTGGCTGACCCGGCCGCCATCGGCGCGATGGTCCTGGGCCTGCTGACGGCCGTCGGCGATCCCGGGACAGCAGCGAGAACGCTCACCTTTCGCGACTGGGCTCCCGCTGCCGCCGTCGTCGCGCCTGAAACGCTTTGACCGGATCGGCGCTGTCCTCGGCATAAGGGTTGCGGCCGGATTTGACCGTCAGGCGGATTGGCGTTCCGGGAAGATCGAAGCTGTCGCGCAGCGAATTGACCAGATAGCGGCGATAGCTTTCCGGCAGCTTGTCGGCCCGGCTGGCGAACAGCACGAAGGTCGGCGGCCGGGCCTTGGTCTGGGCCATGTACTTGGGCTTGATCCGCCGCCCCGCGACCGCAGGGGGCGGATGCCGCTCCATCGCCAGGCGCAACCAATCATTGAGTGCGCGCGTGCTGACCTTGGACGACCAGTCCGCGTGGGCCTTGATCACCGCCGGCATCAACCGATCGAGGCCCCGCCCGGTCTCGGCCGAGAGGGCCACCAACGGCGCCCCGCGCACTTGCGGCAGCATCTTCGCCGCCCGCTCGGCGAAAGCGGCGCGGCGGTCGCCCGGGTCGTCGATGAGATCCCACTTGGCCAGCACGAAAACCAAGGCGCGGCCTTCGCGTTCGATGAGATCGGCGATCTGCAGGTCCTGGGTCTCGAAGGCGCAGGTGGCGTCCATGACCAGCACCGCCACCTCGGCGAAGGTCAGCGCGCGCAGGGCGTCTTGGACTGACAACCGCTCGAGGCCGCCTTCGACCTTGGCCTTGCGGCGCAGGCCGGCGGTGTCGACCAGGCGGATGCGCCGGCCCTGCCAGGCCCAGTCGACGCTTACCGCATCGCGGGTGATGCCGGCTTCCGGGCCGGTGAGCAGGCGATCCTCGCCGACGAGACGATTGACCAAGGTCGACTTGCCGGCGTTGGGCCGCCCGACAATGGCCATGCGGATCGGCTTTTCCAGATCCTCATCGTGCGCCGCCTCGCCCGGATCGGCGGCAGCGGCCGATGCGACCGCGGCGTAGAGGTCGGCCAGCCCCTCGCCATGCTCGGCCGAGATCGACACCGGCTCACCCAGGCCCAGCGCATGGGCTTCCAGCGCCCCCGCCTCCCCGGCCCTGCCCTCGACCTTGTTGGCCACCACGATCACCGGCTTGCCGGCCCGGCGCAGCTGGTCGGCGAAAAACCGGTCGAGAGGCACGACGCCCTCACGGGCGTCGATGACGAACAGGACCACCTGCGCCTCGTCGATAGCCCGCTCGGTCTGGCGGCGCATGCGCGCCTCAAGGCTGTCGTCGGTGATGTCCTCGAAACCGGCGGTGTCGATCAGCTCGAGATCGAGATCGCCCAGGCGGCCGGAGGCGAACTTACGATCCCGGGTCACGCCCGGCCGGTCATCGACGATCGCCAGGCGTCGTCCGGCCAGGCGGTTGAACAGGGTCGATTTGCCCACATTGGGCCGCCCGACGATGGCCAGCCGCACCACGCCGGGACGAATCCTTAGCGGATCGCGATCAGCTGGGCTGAATCGCTAACCACATAGAGGGTTCCATCGACGGCGATGGGACCAATCATGGCGTCGGAGCCGAGCCGCAGCGTGCGCTCCACCGCCCCGGTCTTGGGATTGAGCGCCACGGCCTCGCCCTTGCTGGACACGGTGATCAGCCGGTTGGAGGCCAGGATTGGGGTCGACCAGTAGCCGCGTTGCTTTTTCTTGGCCCCGGCGTTGAGGTCGTGGATCCAATAGACCTGTCCGGCATCGCGCGAGGCGCAGATCATCTGGCCGGTGTCATCGACCACATAGACCACATCTCCGGCCGGCCAAGGGGTGGTGATGGCCGAGACCGGCAAGGTGCAGCGCACCTGGCCGGTGCGGAGGTCGACGTCTGCGAACACATCGGAGTGGCTGACCGCGAAGACATCCGACTTGTAGATCACCGGCCGACCGGGAATGTCGCGGATTTCCGAAAGCGCGTTGGTGCGGTTGGCCCGCGACAGGCTGGCGTTCCACAACTCGTTGCCGTTGGCCGCGCGCAGGGCCACGACCTCGCCTGAGGCGAAAGATGACACCAGGGTTTCGTTCTCCACCGCCGGGCTGGTGGCGGCGATGATTCGCGCCGGCTCGGTCAGGGCCTGATAGGTCC
>DASXMK010000285.1:0-2353 GCA_036495705.1 Caulobacteraceae bacterium
CCACAGCGGGCGCAGGGACGGCGCGACGAAGCCCAGCAGCACCGCGTGGGCCAAAAGCGCCAGGGCCCCGCCGGCGATCAGGGCGTCGGCTGGTCGGGCACGCAGCATTCCGCCGGCCGCCGCGACGCCAGCGGCCAGATACAACGCCGCCGCGATGCCGGCCCAGACCATGCCTTGCCCGGCGTTGACCTTGGCCGCCGCCAGCGGCCCAACCGTGGCCAGGGCCAGAGCGACCAGCAAGGCCAGCGCGGCCGCGCCCCAGCGCACGCCGCGCCCGATCGGCTCGGCCAGGGCGGCGGCCATCAGCCACGCCAGCGCCCCATAGAGCGGCAGGGGATAGTGGACCAGCTTGGTCGGCACGACCTCGAACACGATCCACGCCGGAACCAGCCAGCAGAGGGCGAACCTGACGCCCGGTTCGGCCCGCTTCTTCCAGGCGGCCAGCATTCCCCCCGGCAGCAGCACGGTGGCCGGGAACAGCAGCACTGGGGCGAGCGCGGCGTAGAAGCCGAACGGCTCGCCATGCCCTTCCTGGCCGCTGACCAGCTTGGGGGCCAGATCGCCTCCCAGAGAGGCCCCCCAGAAGGCCCCGTCGCTGGCCACGGTGATAGCCAGCGCCCACGGCCCGACGATCGCCAGCAGGGCCAGGAGGCCCCACCCCCAGCCCAGGCCCGCCAGCCAGCGCGCCCGTCGGTCCCAGACCGAGACGGCGATCGCGGCCAGCGCCGCGACCATCGGGCCGACCGGCCCCTTGACCATCACCGCCAGGATGATCCCGGCCCAGAACAGCGCCTGGCTGCGCCGACCGGCGGCCGGCCCGCCGCGGGCGGCCAGATAGATACGGCCGAGCGCCGCCATGGCCAGGGTCACCGCCCCGGCCAGCACCCCGTCGGCGGCGGCGATCGCGGCCTCGGCCGACAGCAGCAGGCTCGCGCCCAGCATGGCCCCGGCCAGCATCGCCGGTCCGGGGGCGAGGAAAGCCGCCGCGCCCCAAGCGCAGGCGCCCGCCGCCAGCATGGCTCCAAGGATCGAGGGAACCCGGTAAGCCCAGATGCGGCGGTCCTCGACATGACTGAGGCCGGCCACCGCCGCCGCCTGCAGCCAGTAGACGCCTGCCGGTTTCTTGAACCGCGGCGTGTCCTGGAACCGCGGACTGACGAAATCGCCGCTTTCCAGCATCTGGGCGGAGGCCTGGGCGAAGCGCGACTCGTCGCGGTCGAGAGGCGGCAAGGCGATCAGGCCTGGCAGGCCGGCCACCAGGGCGATGAGCGCCGCCAAGGCCGGTCCTCGCCACCCGCGACCGAATCGCTCCACCAGGGCCCCAAGGTCCATGCCCCTGTTGTTAGCACACGCGGGGCGCGGTTTTGGGCTATGACGAGCCGCATGAGCGTGGAGTCCGCTAGCGACGCTGTTCCGGAGGTATCCGTCGTCGCGCCGGTGCTTAACGAGGAGGCCGCCGCCCCGGCCCTGGCGCGCGAGATCGCCGCGGCCTTCGCCGGCCGCGATGTCGAGATCATCTTTGTCGATGACGCCAGCGTCGACGACACGCGGCAGGCCCTGCTGGCCTTGAAGCCGGAGTTGCCGCAGTTGCGCGTCCTGTGGCATGGCCACAACGCCGGGCAGAGCCGGGCCATCCGCACCGGCGTCCTGGCGGCGAGGGCGTCGATCGTGGTCATGCTCGACGGCGATGGCCAGAACGATCCCGCCGACGCGCCGGCCCTGGTCGAGGCATTGCGCGCTGCGGAGCCTTCCGTGGGCCTGGTTGGGGGTGAGCGGCGAGAGCGGCGGGATGCGGCCGCCCGGCGCCTGGCTTCCCGTCTGGCCAACGCCGTGCGCCGACGGCTGCTCGACGACGGCGCAGCCGACACCGGCTGCGGCCTCAAGGCCTTTCGCCGCGAGGTGTTCCTGCGCCTGCCCTATTTCGATCACATGCACCGCTATCTGCCGGCGTTGGTGCTGCGCGAGGGCTATGCGGTGGCTTTCCAGCCGGTGGGGCACCGCCCGAGGATGAGCGGCCGTTCGAAATACAGCAACCTCGGCCGGTTGGTGGCCGCCCTGCCGGATCTCGGCGGCGTGTTGTGGCTGCGCGCCCGCGGTCGCGCCACGGGGCCCGTCGGCGAAGGCTAGCTTCGGTGGTCGGCGGCGCCTAAAACCCGAACCATGCGAAAGGTCCTCGCCGCCGCGCCGCTGCTGCTGCTGCCCGTGGTGGCCTACAACCTGCTGGCCCTGACCCTGGCCGGCGGTTTCGAGTCCACGGCTGCCAATGCGCGCCTGACCGCGCCCCTGTTCGAGCTGCGCACGGCGCCGGGGGGCCTGTGGCCGGTGAGCATCGCCGACCTGCTGCTGGTCGCCT
>DASXMK010000286.1:0-4559 GCA_036495705.1 Caulobacteraceae bacterium
CCGTTCGATGTTCGACGCGGCCGCGACTGCCTCGGCGGCGGCGGCCCAGGTCTCGTCATGGATCAACACCTTCGGCGTCGCGTCGCTGGCGAGGGTAGTCATTTCGCCCAAGGCCAGTCGCCAACTGAGCGGCGTGAAGATCGCCTCGGCCCGCATGCACGCGAACTGCAGTTCGAAGACGCGGATATCGTTCTCCGCCAACAAGGCCACCCGATCGCCCGGTGCGACGCCGAACTCGCGCCGCATCAGGTCGGCAAGCCGGGCCACTCGGTCCTCGAGCTGGCCCCAGGTGACCGTCACCCCGCGTTCGATGCTGGTCAGCGCCGGCGCCTCCGGCCGGCGCGCCGCGTGGTAAGCCACCCAGTCGTGGACCCAGGGTTTGGTCACGTCGCGCTCGTTCTCTTAGCCCTGATGAAGATCTCCTGGGCCACCGAGGCGACGAGGGCACCCGAGCGATCGAAAAACCGGCCGGTGGCGAGGCCGCGGCCGTCGGCCGCCCGTGAAGACTCCTGCTCGTGCAGCAGCCACTCGTCCATTCGTACCGGCGCGTGCAGCCAGAAGGCGTGGTCGAGGGAGGCGCCGAAGTAGTCCCGGCCGGCGATCAGGTCCTCCCAGCGGATCGGATGCTGGACGGTCACCGCATCGGCCATGGTCAGGTCGCTGGCGTAGAGCAGCAACGCGGCGTGCAGCAATGGATCGTCCGGCAACGCCTCGTCGGCGCGCATCCACAGCCGATGGTGTCCCGAGCCGATGGTCTCGTCCCAGGGGCGCTGGTCCAGGTGACGGATGTCGATCGGCCAGGGAATGCCGGCGTTAGTCGGCAAGTCGCGTCCGTGCAGGGCGAGCAATTCTTCGTCCCGCGAGGGCGCGGTCTCGGGAGGCGGCGCATCGGGCGCCGGCCGCTGGTGTGCGATCCCGTCGCTGGGCGCGGCGAACGAGAACGTCGCAATCAGGATCAGACGCCCGTCCTGCTCGGCCCTCACCTGACGCGCAGTGAAGGACCGCGCATCACCCAAGCGTTCAACATTGAATTGCGTGGCCTGCGCCGGGTCGCCCAGTCTGAGAAAGTGGCAATGGGCGGCGTGAAAACGCCGACCAGCGGGCGCCGTCTTGGCTGCCGCCATCAGCGCTTCGGAGAGGCTCTGGCCACCGTAGACGCGGTCGAAGACCCCGGCCGCCGGCCCGTTTATGAAGACATCATCCTCCCCGGCCGGAGCGATCCGCCCCAGCCGCCCGACCAGGGCGCGCAGCATGCGCGTCCGCTCCATCGTCGCCGAGGTCCGCATATCGCAGGCAGACAATGGATCCTCACCCTGGATGCGGATTGCGGCGTCCGGGGCGCGGGCGGTTAGGCTGGGACCGGCAAAGGCTTGGGCGGGGCGCGGAACTTCTCGACCGTCGAGCGGGTGAACGGGCCCTGATAGTCGCCCTCGATCGCCGGCGTATCGTCCTCGAGGATCTGCAGGGCCTTGATGCGGTCGGCCTCGTTCAGCGGCCGCGTGTCATAGGTCCACTCGATCAGATTGCCGTCCGGGTCGTAGGCGTAGATCGAGCGGATGAATTCGTGGTCGACCTCAGCCACGTGGTAGCCGTTGTCGAGCCAGTTCTTCTTGCGTTGCTGCAATTCCTCTTCGCCGCCCGAACACTTGAACGCGTAGTGGTTGATCCACCGCGGCAGGCCCAGGCCCGTGGAAATGGCGCTGCGCCAGGAGTCGGGGTCGAGTTGCACGCCCTCGATGCCGCGCAGGTCCCACAGCGCCATCGTCGAGCCGTCGCCGATGTCGTAGAACATGTGCTTGGTCCAGCCGCCGCCGGGCGCCTGGCGCTTGACGCCGGCCACCAGCGGAAAACCCATCACCTTGGTGTAGAAATAGTGCGAGGTCTCGAAGTTCTTCGGCGCGATCGCAAAGTGGTGGATCATTTCTAAGGCTCCGCTTCTCTCCGCATGACGGGCGCCGGCGCCAAGCCGCCGCCCCAATTCGCTTTAACCTAACATTGAATGGAAATTTGGCAACGGCAATCTGCCGTGGTTGGCGGCACGCGTTTCCAGGCGCGCACGATTTCGTCCGGGCCGTGGAGAAGTCACCCGGCGCCGGGGAACGAACGTCCGGCTTGCTTTCCAAAACATACGGTGTAAGAAAGCAGTGAAAGGCAGCGCGGGAGAACATTATGCAAGTAGGCCTCATGTCTCTGGGAGACATCATCGACGATCCGGTCAGCGGACGACCGTTCTCCGCTTCAGAGCGATATCGGATGACGATCGAGGCCGCCGAGGTCGGGGACCGTGCCGGCCTGCAGGGGGTGTACATCGGTGAGCACCACGGCATCGACTACACTTTCTCCGCGCCGGCCGTTCTCCTGGGGGCCATCGCCGAACGGACCACCCGTCTGCGGCTGGGCACGGCCGTGGCCCTGGCGGCCAATCTCGATCCCCTCCGCCTGGCCGAGGACTATGCCACCGTCGACGTGATCTCAGGCGGCCGACTGGAGCTGGTGACCGGGCGCGGCAATTTCTTTGAAAGCACCTATGGCCTGTTCGGTCAGTCGGTGGCGGATTCGGCGGCCCGGTTCGCCGAAGCCATGACTCTGCTCTGCCAACTGTGGCCCGGCGAGCCCGTGAACTGGAGCGGCCAATTCAGAGCGCCGATTACCGGTCAGCATCTGCAGCCGACGCCAACCCAGCGCCAGCGCCTGCCGTTTTGGGTCGGCGGCGGCTCGTCGCCGGACACCGCCAAGCTCGCCGGTCGGCTCGGACTGAACCTGATGCTGCCCAGCGCCTTCGGGCGACCCGATAAATTCGCCGCGGTCGCGGACATCTATCGCGAGGCCTTCGCCGAAGCGGGCCACGCGCATTCGCCGCGCGTGGGCGCGTGCTGGCACGGTTGGGTGGACCAGAACGATAGTCTGGCGCGCGCCCGCTTCGAGCCCCGGTACCGGGCCTACCACGCCTTCAGCCAGGCGGTGATCAAGAAGGTCAACGCCAATCCGCCGCCTTATCTGGTTACCCCTTTCGACTATGAGTTTCTGTCGACCGACGGCCCGGCCATCGTCGGCGGCGCCGAGCGTTTCGCCGAGCGCCTGTGTGCGCTGTCCGACGTCGTCAGCGCCGACCTCAACATCATCAAGATGGATTTGGGCGGCGTTCCGCGCGAAGAATATGTCGCCATGGCCGAACGGCTTTGCGAGGAGGTGCTTCCGCTGCTGAAGTCGAACTCGAAACCCGCCCTGGCGACCGTCGCCTGACCGTGCCTCAGACGGCTCGCGGTCCGCTGGCCGGCGTGCGAGTCCTCGATCTTAGCGGTCTTGGGCCGGCGCCGTTCGCAACCATGATCCTGGCCGACTTCGGCGCCAAGGTGGTCAGCGTTCGTCGTCCCGATCCGATGGCGTTCGATCCGGCGGTCGCCATGTCACGCGGCAAGGATGTGATCGGCCTCGATCTGCGATCGCCGGGCGGCCAGGCCGTCGCCCGCCGGTTGGCCGCCTCCGCCGACGTTCTCGTCGAGGGTTTCCGGCCGGGGGTGATGGAGCGGCTTGGGCTGGGTCCCGAGCCGCTGATGGCCGCCAACGCGCGCCTGATCTACGCCCGCCTGACCGGCTGGGGGCAGAGCGGGCCCTACGCCCGGCGCGCGGGCCACGACATCAACTACCTGGCCATTTCCGGAGCCCTCGGGGTCTGCGGTGAGGACCGACCCACGGCCCCGCCGGCCCTGCTCGGCGATCTTGCCAATGGCTCCTACCCGCTGGTGATCGGCGTGCTCCTGGCCCTGGTCGAGCGCGGGCGCACGGGGCTCGGCCAGGTGGTCGACGCCGCCATCGTCGACGGCGCAGCCTATATGCTGGGGCCGATGTTCGGCGAGCTGGAGCTTGAACTTTGGGACGGCGATCCGGCCCATTCGATGCTCATCGGCGCCGCGCCGTTCTATGGCGTCTATCAGTGCGCGGACGGACGCTGGTTTTCGGTCGGCGCCATTGAACCGAAGTTCTACGCCGAGATGCTGGCGGTCCTGGGCCTCGCCGACGTCGATCCGTCCCCTTCAGCCCAGCTGGACCGTTCGCAGTGGCCGGTGCTGCGCGAGCGGATCGCCGCGGTGTTCGCGACCCGACCGCAAACGGACTGGACCGAACGTTTCGCCTCCGTGGAGGCTTGCGGCGCGCCCGTATTGAACATCGACGAGCTCGCCGCCGATCCTCATCTGGCCTACCGCCAGGCCGTGACGGGCGACGATGGAATCTTGACCGCCGCGCCGGCGCCGCGCCTGTCCGGCCATCCGCAGCTCCATGCCGACGTCGCGTCCCGGCGAACCGGATCCGCGCCGGAGGTGCTGCAGGAGGCCGGTTTCAGCCCCGCCGAAGTCGAGGCGCTCGCCGCCGCCGGAGTCATCTGGTCGCCATGACTGGGCGACGATCGCGGCCGTCGAAAGGACATGGGTGATGCCGCTCGATCACATCCTGCGCCCGATCGTCATCAATCGCCTGGAGATCAAGAACCGCATCGCCCGCGCGAGCCACGGGACCAGCTATGGCCGCGGGACCATCACCGATGAACTGATCGCCTATCA
>DASXMK010000287.1:0-8525 GCA_036495705.1 Caulobacteraceae bacterium
GGGGTTTGGCACTTCTTGCCTCAATTGCGTCCCGACACGAACTGTGGGGATTCGGCGCGGGCATGGTGGTGCGAACGGCATCGGTTCTGATACTGTTTCCTTCTGAGTTTCGTGGCCACGCATGGCGCTCGATCGCGGTGCCAATCCGATATCGCCTCGCCAGGTGGCAGGCCCAGCTTTGGCCGATGCAATGGAAGACTCTTCTCAACAATTTCACCGGATTGATCACAACGAGACTACTTACCCCAGTGATTCTCGTGACCCAGGGTGCAGTCTCCGCGGGTCGGATTGGGCTTATGCTTGCGCTGGCCTCAACGATTGTCGCCGCGACAACGGCTTGGCCTTTGAGCGAGACAGCTCTCTATGCTGCCCTTCATCAGGCGGGCAACAACGAAGAGTTGCTTAGAAGGTTTCGATTAACGTCGCTCCGCTCGACTGCTCTCTCGATTTTTTTCTGCGTAACCTCAGACATACTCTGCAACGTTCTGCGCACTTTTAGCTCGCACATGGCTGACCGTCTCCCAAGTCCGATCGTTATCCATTTTATATTGGCGACTCCCCCCTTAGCTAATATCGCCATTTGTTTCGCAATTTTCATTCGAGCGCGGCGTAGTGACCCAGCAGTAATTTCAAATCTCCTTTTGGGACTTCTTTCGTTAGCCGGGCTTTTCGCCGCAGCGAAAGCGGGTGCCACCCTGTTCGCGTGCACTTACCTGATTGCTGCAACGTGCTTCCCTGCTATGTACTATTTCTACTTCAAACGCCTCCAGACCCCTACTTCTTAGCGCTTCGTCAGCACCGCGTGTTTGTTTAAATTGTATAGGAATCGCCATTCACCATTCATCTTGAGTTCCTCCACGAGCCGGGTCACCCCTTTGCATGTCGAAAACCCGTAGTCATCGAACACGAGAATGGCGCCGCTCGGCATTCGCGGGTACGCCCAAGACACAATTTCGGAGGCAGACTGGTAGACATCGACGTCAACGTGACAGAGTGCAATTTGGCGGTCATTGACAGCTGACGCGGTTTCATCAGGGAAAGCACCCGCAAGAACCACAACGTTATCGAGACCCAATTCCGAGGTGAGAGCTTCGACGGTTTCTTTTGACGTATCCGAGTGCTCACCGCCCTCATAGGCGGGGTCATGTTCGCCCGCCTTAACCACCCCCTCAAACGTGTCGCAGAGCCAAACGCGCGCCCCAGGTTTCCAGCGATTAGCGGCAGCGGCGAGAAGCGCGCCCGTGCCTCCGCGCCAAACTCCGACCTCCAAGACGTCTCCTTGGATGTGAGCAACGTCTCGTCCTAGTTGGTATAGTTCATAACATCTGTAGATGTCTACCAGGGTGTTCGCCCGAATACGGTTCCAGATCGAGACAAACTCGGTATCAATCGCCCATGGCGCAAAAGCGTCTGTAATTACAATGTTTTGATAGGCGTACTGGACCCCGAGGTGCGATGCGAAGGTCGTATGAATATGGTCGCCGTCAAGACGAACGAGCGCGTATCCAAGACGGTTCAGACATCCATTCACCACTGAGGCGAGCGCTGATCGAACGTTCACTGTTCGAACCATTGTTCTGCTGCGTTACAGTTCATGCGCTCATTTGAGATGGGGGGTTGTCGACCACCGCCATGACCTTGAGGCGGATGGTCTCGGGGCCGCCCGCGGGGACAGGACTCTGGACATGGAGGGCTCCGCGCGCGCTGCTGGCGACGCTATGCGATGAATCTGCCGCCCTCGCCAAGTAGGCGAATCACCGCACGAAGTCACCAAAGGCCGGCTCGCCTCAGCGGATGAAGTAGCCGTCCACCCGCCAGCCCGACGGCTCGTCGGCCATCACCACGGTTTCGGTCGCCTGGCGCTTGTGGGCGAACACGGTGCTGAATCGGAGCCTGGCGTAATGGCCGTCCGGGGCCCCGGGCAGGGAGGTCGAGCGCCGGTCGCCGGCCACGGTGCGCGACATCACCGCGCCCAGGGGTCCGCGCACGCCGGCCGCCATGCCCGCCCAGCGGGCCTGGGAGACCTGAGTCCGGAACAGGGTTCCAGCCTCGGTCCAGCTGTTGGCATAGGCGCCCCGGTCGATCAGCCCCAGCCACGTCCTGGCCGCCGCGGCGGGATCCGCCGGCGCGGCCAACGCCGGCCCAGCAATAGCCGCCAAAATGATCGCCACTGGGCCCGCGCGCATGCACTGCTCCTTAATCGTGGGCGTGAGGCTAGTCTTCCCACAGCGGCGCTTCAACGCCGCGTTCGCCTGCCGCGGCCATCGAATCAGGTGCAATATCCGGGCCACTCGGAGGGACGGCATGGATGCAACGGCGCGTGGCCGGCGGGGGATGGCGATCGCAATCTGCGTGGTCGCCAGCGCCGCCATCTGGCTGGTCACCCGCCGCTATGCCGGCATCCATAACGACGCCGCCCTCTATGCCCTGATGGCCTTGGCCCGGGCCGATCCGGCTACCTTCGGCTCCGATCTGTTCGTGCGCTTCGGCTCCCAGGACCCGTTCAGCCTGTTCTCGCCGCTTTACGGGACGGCGATCGCCGCCCTGGGCCTGCAGAACGCCAATATAGCTTTGACCCTGGTGGCCCACGCCCTGTGGCTCACCGGAGCGTGGATGCTAACGGCCCGCCTGCTGCGCGGGCTGCCGGCGCGGGCGGCCCTAGTGCTGATCGCCGCCATCCCGGCCTACTATGGGGGCTGGGCGGTGCTGTTCGCCGGCGAGGCCATCCTGACGCCGCGGCCGTTCGCCGAGGCTATGACAATGATCGCTCTGGCCTGGCTGCTGAAGGGCCGCTGGCGGCTCAGCGCCATGGCTCTGGGCCTGGCGGCGCTGTTGCATCCGGCGATGGCCCTGGCCGGCCTCACCGCGGCATGGCTGATCCTTGGTCTGCGCCGGCGCTGGGTCCTTTGGGCGGCGCCGGTGGGCGCGGCCGGGACGCTGGTCTTGGCCGCCGCCGGGGTCCAGCCCTTCGCCCGCCTGTTCCAGGTCATGGACGGGCGCTGGCTGGCCTTGGTTATGGCCCACAACGGCTTTCTGTTCACCGGGGCGTGGATGGCGGCCGACCGGGTGCGGGTGATCTCGGAGTTCGCCATCTGCGCCGCCGCGGCGGCCTGGAGCGGGGGCCATCGGCGCCGGGCCCTGATCGCCGTTGCCGTGACGGCGGCCGCTGGCCTGGTCGTATCGATGGTCGGGGCCGACCTGGCGCGGGATGTCCTGGTCATCCAGCTGCAGACTTGGCGGCTCACCTGGCTGTTGGCGGTGGTGGCCCTGCCGGCCGTGGTGCTGCTGGCCCAGCGCCTGCGCCGCCGGCGCCTGGGGTGGGCGGCGTGCGCCCTGCTGGCGGCGCCGCTGATCATCCTCACCCGGCCGTTTTCCGACAAGGCCTTGGCGTGGGGCGCGGCTCTGGCGATGAGTCTGGCGGGCCTCACGCTGGCCGTGCTCATCCGCCGGGGCCGAGCGCCGGCGCTCTCGCGCACTGCGGAGCGGATGATCATCGAGGCGGCGGTCATCCTGCCCCTGGGGGCGCTCGGCGACAGCGCCATCAACTTGGCTCAGGACATCGCCTTTCGCCTGCGCCACGGGACCTTCTCGCTGGATCCGGCGATGTTCATTTTCGTGCGCGCGGCCCTGCTGGCGGCGGGGGCGGGCCTGGTCCTGCTGGCCCGGCGCCGGCCGGCCGTGGCCCTCGCCACGGCCTCGCTGGGACTGATTCTGGCCGCCGCGGTGTGGGATGCGCGCACGCCGTGGGATCGCACTCTGATCGCCGGCGGCGGGAGCTCGCTCACCCTGCCGGCGGGGGCGACGATCCTTTGGGCCGACGAAGCCCCGCCAACCTGGTTCCTGCTGCGCCGGCCGGCCTATGTATCGTCCACCCAGGCCGCCGGCCTTGTGTTCTCGCCAGCCACAGCCAGTGAATGGCGCCGCCGAGCCGATATCGTCGCCCCACTGGTGACCCTGGAGGACTGGTCGCTGAAGAGCGGCTCGCCCGATTGCCGAGCCCGCTTCGCCCCGGTTTCGCCGGAGGCCATCGCCTCGGTCTGCGCGCGGGCGGCCGGGCTGACCGGGATCGTCACCGATCGCCCTGTCACCGGCGGAGAAGGGATCCCGTTTACGACCGGGACACCTCAGCCCATCGCTTGCAACACTCGCCGGCGCCTGGACGTGCGGCGGGTGGCGCGCTTCACCTATGCGTCGTGCGCGCCTCGACCGGGAGGGCGCCTTGGGCCACACTGAAGCGGCCGAGTCTGCGTCGAAGCGGGACCATGCCAGGCTATTATGAGTTCTTCGCCGGCGGCGGGATGGTCCGGGCCGGGCTCGGGCCGGGCTGGGACTGCCTGCTGGCCAACGACATTGAGGCGGCCAAGGGGCGGGCCTACCAGGCCAACTGGGGCGCGGACGAGTTCGTCCTTAGGGATATCGCGTCGCTGCAGCCGGGCGACCTGCCTGGGCGCGCCGACCTCGCCTGGGGCTCGTTCCCGTGCCAGGACCTGTCGCTGGCCGGCCCCGGGGCGGGCCTGGCGGGAGCGCGGTCGGGAACCTTCTACGCCTTCTGGCGGCTGATGCGCGGTTTGATCGCCGAGGGCCGCGGGCCGCGCCTGATCGCCCTGGAAAATGTCTGCGGGGCCCTGACCTCGCACGGCGGGAGCGACTTCGCGGCCATCGCCGAGACCTTCGCCGCGGCCAACTATCGCCTGGGGGCGCTGATCATCGACGCCGCCCTGTTCCGGCCGCAGTCGCGCCCGCGGCTGTTCCTGATCGGCGCCGACGCCAGGCTCGCGATCGGACCGGCGCTGCGGGCGTCCGGGCCGTGCGAGCCTTTCCATCCGGCCGCCCTCGTCCGGGCCACCCAAGCTCTGCCTGGCCACCTGTGGTGGCGCCTGCCCGCGCCGCCGCCGCGCTGGCTGACGCTGGCCGACGTGATCGAGGACCCGCCCGCCGGCGACTGGCATGCGCCGGATCAGACGGCGCGCCTGCTTACGCTGATGTCGCCGGTGAACCTGGCCAAGGTCGAGGCGGCCAAACGGCGTGGCGAGCGGCTGATCGGCACGGTCTATCGCCGCACCCGGCGCGACGCGGCGGGGGCGCGAACCCAGCGGGCCGAGGCGCGCTTTGACAGCCTTGCTGGTTGCCTGCGCACGCCGGCCGGCGGCTCCAGCCGCCAGCTGATCCTGGCGGTCGAGGGCAAAACCGTGCGCTCGCGCCTGATATCGGCTCGCGAGACCGCCCGCCTGATGGGCCTTGGCGACGACTATCGGCTGCCGGCCAACTACAACGAAGCCTATCGCCTGACCGGCGACGGGGTGGTGGCCGACGTGGTCCGCCATCTGGCGGCGCATCTCTTCGAACCCCTGCTGGCGACCCAAGCGGTGAGCGCGGCGGCATGAGCGTCAAGTCCGCCCACCGTCAGCGGCGCAGCGCCGACCTCGATGCGGCCGGGGCGGCGCGGCTCAGCCGCTGGCTGGCCGGCTATCGGCCTCTGCCCGGCGTGCCCGACGAGCTGTTCGACCACACCGGCCGGCCGCGGGAATACTGGCTCGAGTTCCTCGGCGACCTGGCCGAATATCCCGAAGGCGACATCCGCGCCCGCTTCAACCTCGCGACCCGCCATATCCGCGACGCCGGCGTCTCGCACCGGGTGTGGGGCGAGGAGGCCGAGCGCTCGTGGCCGCTGAGCCCGGCCCCGCTGATCATCGGCCCGCAAGAATGGGCCAGGATCGCCTCCGGGGTCTAACAGCGGGCCGCTCTGATGGAGGCCCTGCTGAAGGACATCTATGGCGAGGCGGCCATGGTGGCGGGGGGGGCGGTCCCGGCCGCGGCCATCACCGGCTCGCCGGATTTCCTGCGTGGCGTGCGCGGCGCGCCGCCCCCGGGCGGCCGCTATCTGCAGCTCTACGCCGCCGATCTCGGCCGTGGGCCGGACGGCCGCTGGTGGGTGCTCGGCGATCGCGCCCAGGCCCCATCGGGGGCCGGCTATGAGCTCGAGAACCGGCTGGTGCTGTCGCGGGCCTATCCCAACCTCTACAACGCCATGAACGTCCGCCGCTTGGCGCCGTTCTTCGACGCCCTGCGCAAGGGCCTGGCGGCCTGCGCCGAACGCCAGGATCCGCGCATCTGCCTGCTCACGCCGGGGCCGTACAGCGAGACCTATTTCGAGCAGGCGCACCTGGCCCGCTATCTCGGCTTCCTGCTGGTCGAAGGCGACGACCTGGTGATGCGCGATGGGCGGGTGTGGGTGCGCACTATCGCCGGGCTCAAGCGCGCCGACGTCATCTGGCGGCGGGTCGATGCCGACTTCATCGATCCGCTGGAGCTGAACAGCGCCTCGCGCCTGGGCGTCCCCGGCCTGATGGAAGCCATTCGCGGCGGCGGCGTGGCGGTGTTGAACATGCCCGGCGCCGGGGTGATCGAGTCCCGGGCCCTGCTGGGATTCCTCCCGGGTCTCTGCCGACGCCTGCTGGGTGAGGAGCTGCAGCTGCCCAGCATCGCCACCTGGTGGTGCGGCCAGAGCTACGAACAGTCGCGCGTCGAGAGCGACCCGGACCTGGTGATCTCCAGCGCCTTCAATCCGCGCTCGGGCGAGGCCGCCGCCGCCCCGGGCCGGGTGATGTCGGACCTCTCGCCCGGCGAGCGGGCCGAGTTGCTGGCGCGGATCGCCGATCGCCCGCAGGACTTCGTCGGCCAGGAGGTGGCGCGGCTGTCGACCACCCCGGTCCTGCGCGAGGGTCGCCTGGAGCCGGCCCCGTTCATCCTTCGGGTGTTCGCCACTGCCACCGAAGATGGATTCACCGTCATGCCAGGCGGTTTCTGCCGAACTTCGGATCGCCCTGACGCCCGGGCCATTTCCATGGGCGAGGGCGCGCGCACGGCTGACGTGTGGGTGATCGACGAGGCTCCGGTGGAACGGACGACCCTGCTGGCCAGCCAGGACGAGACGCCGGTGCGGCGCATTTTGGGCCATCTGCCGGGGCGGGCCGCCGACAATCTGTTCTGGCTTGGGCGCTATCTGGAGCGCGCCGAGGCCACCCTGCGCCTGGCCCGCAGCCTGTGCACCAGCCTGATGGACGCCGAGGCCGCCATCCACGGGGCTGGCGAGACCCTGGCGCGCCTGCAGGAGCTGCTGTTCGCCTGGGGCGCTCTGGGCGACGACCTGCCCGGCCTCGGGGCGCTCGACGCCGCGCGCGCCGCCCTGCATGCCGAGGACGCCTACGGTTCGGTGATCAGTCTGGTGCGCAAGGCCGCGCGCACCGCCGCCACCATGCGCGAACGGCTGAGCGCCGACTTCTGGTCCCTCCTGGTGGGACTGGACCGCGGCCTCGCGGCCCCGGCCAGCGAAGTGCTGTCGGAGGCCGACGCTCTGGCCCAGGTGGAGCAGACCTTGCAAATCTTGGCCGCCCTGGCCGGCCTGGCGCAGGAGAACATGAACCGGGCCGCCGGCTGGCGCTTCCTGGATATGGGCCGGCGCATCGAGCGGGGGATCAACACTTGCCGCTTCGCCCGCACCCTGGCCACCGATCACGCCACCCTGGACGATCTCGACCTGGTGCTCGACCTGGCCGACAGCCAGATCACCTATCGCGCCCGCTATCTGGTCGGCCTGGCGCTGACGCCGGTGCGCGACATGGTGGTGCTGGACCCATTCAACACCCGCTCCCTGGCTTTCCAGGTGGTGACCCTAAGAGAGCACCTCGCCGCCCTGCCGTCTCTGGTCGACGACGGCATGCTCGAGCCGCCCGGACGCATCCTGACGGTGCTGGCCACCGAGGTGGAGACGGCCGACGCCGCCGCCTTGACGGCCGAGCGCGTGCGCGGCTTCGAGGACGCCTTGCTGCGCCTCTCCGGGGCCATCGGCGATCGCTACTTCCTGCAGGGCGCCAACGCCGTTCCCACGGTCAAGCTCGGAGGCCTGGCGTGATCTACACCGTCCGCCATCGCACGACTTACGCCTATGAGTCGGAGGTGACCTTCGCCCGCTGCATGTTGCGGCTGACCCCGCGCACCTCGGCCGACCAGAACCTGTTGTCGAACATTATCGCGGTCACCCCGGCTCCGGCGCGGGAGAGCGTGAGCATAGGGGCCTTCGGCGAGGCGGTGCGCCAGGTGCTGGTCACCGAACCTCATCACCGGCTGGTGATCGAGGCCCGCTCGCGGGTCGAGGTCAATGCGCCGCCGATCGACTTCGCCTTCGACACCCCATGGGAGAGCGTGCGCGCCCGGGCCCTCGAATCGACCGCCCTCGGGGCCGAGGGACCGGCCGCTTTCATTTATCCGACCGGACGCGCGCCGATCGTTGCTCCGATCACGGACTATGCCCGGCTAAGCTTTGCCGACAAACGTCCGGTGATTGAGGCGGCCGGTGAGCTGATGAACCGCATCCACAAGGATTTCCGCTACGATCCGGGCGCGACCGACGTCTCCACGCCGGCGGCGGTCGCCTTCGAAGCCCGTCACGGCGTGTGCCAGGACTTCGCCCACATCATGATCTGTGGCCTCAGGGGCCTGGGCCTGCCGGCGGCCTATGTCAGCGG
>DASXMK010000288.1:0-4224 GCA_036495705.1 Caulobacteraceae bacterium
CTGCCGATGCCGGACGGCAGTAAGCACGACGGCTACTGGTACGCCTCGGATACCGGCGGCGCGATCCACGCCGGGCGCATTGACCTGTTCACCGGCCAAGGCGCCCGCTCGATGGCCCCGCTCATGCCGCTCAACCTGGCCACGGTGACGGTGGCGACCGTGGGTGTTTTCGAGGGCTGCCCGAAGTCCTGACGGCTCGAGGCCTCAGCGCATCATTGCCGCGACATTGCCGCCATCGACAGGGATGACCGCGCCTGTGGTTTTCTCCAGGCGTGCGGCGAAGACAAAAGCCTGCGCGACGTCCTCGGCCGTGACCTCGGCGCGAAGGAGGTTTCCGGCCAAATAGTCAGCCTCGCTGACTCCCCTCGCCTGCGCGCGCGCGGCCACCATCCCCGGCGTCAGCAGCCCTGATCGGATGCGGTCGGGATTAAGCGCGTTCACCCGCACCCCTTCGGCGCCAAGCTCCAGCGCATACTGCCGGACCAGAGCTAGCAGCGCAGCTTTCGAGGTCCCATAGGCGCCGAATCCGCGACCGGGATTGACCGCCTGCTTGGAGACATTGAACAACAACACCCCGCCCAGAGCCTGGGCGCGCAGCCGGGCGACCGCGGCGCGGGCCACGTTCTGCTGGCCGAAGAGATTGACCTCGAAGCTGGAGCGCAAGGCCTCATCCGGTAGCTCAGCCATGTCGCCTGTGCGGGCGATGCCGGCGTTGGCCACCACGATGTCCAACCCGCCGAAGCGGAGGCACACCGCGTCCAGCGCCCGATCGACCTCGTCCGCGCGTGTGATATCGCAAGTCAGGGCCAGGGCGCGCGGGGAGATTGCCTCCGCCGCCGCCTTCGCGCCCGGGCCGTCGAGATCCAGCAGCGCCACCTCGGCCCCTTCGCGCGCGAAGGCCCGAGCCGTCGCCGCCCCGATCGCGCCGGCCGCGCCGGTGACCACCACAAGCCGGCCCTCTAGCGGCTTCGCCACCCGCTTGCCGAGCTTGGCTTGCTCCAGCGACCAGTATTCCATGTCGAAGGTGTCGGCTTCGCCCACCGGCTCGAACCGCCCGATGGTTTCCCCGGCCAGGAGGGTGGCGGCCCAGGCTTCGGCGATGTCGCCGACGACGCCGGCTTCGGCCGCGTTGCGCCCGATTGCCGCCAGGCCCAAGCCCGGCAAGGCGAGGACCCGTGGGGTTGGATCAAGCATGGTCTTGCCACCCCCGACCCGCGCGAGGTTGCGTTCGAAATAGGCCACATAGGCCTCGCCGAAGCGCTGCAATGCGGCGCTCGCCTCGATTCTCCAGGCGGCGAGATCGCCGGCCGGCGTTTCCAGCACGAGCGGATGGGCCTTGGTGCGGATGATGTGGTCGGGCGTGGCCACTCCCCGCTGGGCCCAGTCCACTAGACGTTCGTCGCCGGCGACGGCCATCGCCTCGGGGCCCGCGCGGAGGTCGACGATCCAGCCGGGCCCCATCACGCCGCGAAGCACCGGCAGCACCTTCGCCGCGGGCGCCGCTGCGGGCGGCGTCGATCGGACTTGAACCGGTCGGGCGGCAATCGCGTCCTCAGCCAGGGTGACCAGGGCGATCATGCGCTCATAGCTTTGCCGGGCGTCGGCGCCGAAAGTGAACAGGCCGTGCTTGACCAGCGCCAGACCCTCGAGGCCAGGGCGGCTTTCGTAGGCGAGCGCCGCGCGCCGGGCCAATTCAAAGCCGGGCATCACATAGGGAACGCAGGCGACGCGGTCGCCATAGATCTCGCCGATCAGGCGCTCCGTGTCCGGCTGGTCGGCGATGGCCAGGAACGCCGTCGCGTGGCTGTGATCGATGAATTTTTCCGGGATGAAGGCGTGCAGCAGGGCTTCGACCGACGGGTTCGGCGCCGAACTATCGATCAGGTTGGCGCGCAGGGCGTTGACCATGTCTTCGTCGGATAGCCGTTCCAGCGACCGCATCCGACGCAGCGGCCCCAGGCGCACGGCGGGGTGGCCAGCAGGCTCGATCGCCGCCAGGTCCCAGCCGCTGCCTTTGACGCACAGGACCTCCAGGGGTTCGCCAAACAGATCCTGCGCCGTGGTCTTCACCGAGGTGTTGCCGCCGCCGTGCAGGACCAGGGCCGGATTGGCCCCCAACAGGCGGGCGCTGTAGGTGCGCAGGGCCAGATCCTGGCCATGGCCCTGCGCGGCGTAGCCGGCGATGGCCGCGGCCGCCGCCCCCTCGCTCCACAGGCTTTTCATGTTAGAAAATGGGCCTTGGCCCCGGAGTGCAGGATCATGGCGCCGTCTTTAGCCGTCGCCGGCATGAAGATCACCATCGTCAAGGATGGTCCCTATCAGGTGATCGGCGCCGTGCCGCTGGTGCGCGAGACGATCGGAGCCAACTCGGCCGGCGATTCGGTGGACTGGGTCGAAAGCAAGGCGCCGGGCGCGCGCCGCGCCTACCAGCTGTGCCGGTGCGGCCATTCGGCCACCAAACCGTTCTGCGACGGCACCCACGAGACCATCGGTTTCGACGGGACCGAGACCGCCAGCCGCGCACCCTATGACGAGCAGGCCGGAATCATGGAGGGCCCGGCGGTAGCCTTAACCGACGCCGAGAGCCTGTGCGCCTTCGCCCGGTTCTGCGATCGCGACGGCAATGTCTGGAACACGGTTTCGGCGGTGAGTTCGCGCGCCGAGAAAGACGCGTTCGTGCGCCAGGTCGGGCAATGTCCCTCGGGGCGCCTGCGGGTGCTGGAAGTGTCGAACGGCAGGGCGATCGAACCGGAGCTGCCGCCGTCCGTGGCTGTGGTCTCGGATCCGGCGCAGGGCGTGGCCGGGCCTCTGTGGGTGCGCGGCGGCATCGAGATCGTCGGGGCCAATGGCGTGGCCTACGAGGTGCGCAACCGCGTCACCCTGTGCCGCTGCGGCGCCTCCAGGAACAAGCCCTTTTGCGACGGCTCGCACGCCAGCGACGAGGTCAGGTTTCAGGAATAGGCTCGAGCGCCAGCAAGGCGAAGCTCGCCAGCCAGTGCTCGCCGGCATAGGCGTCCGCGAGGTGCGGCAGGCTCGCCGCCAGATGGTCCCGCACGGCCCGGTCGGCGCGGGCGCGCAGGGTGGTTCCCTCATCCAAGGCGGCGGCGATCCCGCGCCAGCACCAGGCGCGCGACAGGTTGAGCCCGTCGAGATGAGCGATCTTGCCATCGCTCCGATCGCTGACCCGCGCTGGAGTGAACAAGGTCTCGGGCTGGCCCGCGGCCGCACGGGGCAGAAACCCGGAGAACCAGGCCCGGAAGGCGTCCGGGGCGAGGATACGGCGCATGAGTTCCGCCTCCATCAGCGCCGGCGATAGGAATTCATCGCCGCACGGCTCCCACGCCTGGCAATCGCGGTCGGCCCCGTACCAGGCCCCCGCCTTGTGCTCAATGAGCTCGGCCAGGGCCGCATCGGAGGCGCGACTGGCATAGTCCCAGGCCAGGGCCAGGGCGAAAGCGGTGTTCGCATGCGCGCCAGCGCGCACCGGGTAGTCGGCCTTGGGCAGGAAGCCCAGGAAGCGGGCGGCGATCATCGTCGCCAAAGGCTGCAGCGCCGTGGCCCAATGTCTATCGGCCTCGCCCTCCGCAGCGCGCAGTTCAGCCGCCAGCTTCAGCAGCCAGGCCCAACCGTAGGGCCGCTCGAAGCCAGCGCTGGCGGGCCGCTGCAGATAGGCGATCTCACCGGCGACCTTTTCAGGCGCGAACGCACGGTCGAAATGGCGGCTGATCGCCGCGCACTCCGGCAAATGCCGATGACGCCGCAGGATGCGGGCCAGCAACCAGTGGCCATGCACACAGCTGTGCCAGTCGAAACTGCCGTGAAAGACCGGGTGCAAGGTGCTGGGCGCGCCCACGTCGCCAGGGCCAGCGGTTACATGGCCGAGCGCGAACGGATATTCCCGGGCGACGTGGCCCAGGGCTATGTTCGCCAGGCGCGCGGCCAGCTCGGGCGTCAGGGCGCCTGCAAGGAGGATCGCCGCCATCTCCGACCTTCCGTTTGAGATCCGGCCGTGCCAGCCCGGTGATCTCGAGGCGGTATACCGCATCTGCCTGGCCACCGGGGACAATGGCGGCGACGCCACGCACCTGTATGCCGACGCCAAGCTGATCGGCCATATCTACGCCGCGCCGTACGTCTTGTTCAGTCCGGAATGCGGCCTCGTGGTCGAAGATGGGGCCGGCGTCGGCGGCTATGTCCTGGGCGCGCTCGACACCGGCGACTTCG
>DASXMK010000289.1:0-4528 GCA_036495705.1 Caulobacteraceae bacterium
CGCCGGCCAGCGGCGGGGCCTTGGCCAGACTGTCGGAGATCTCGGCCAGAACCACGTCCACACCAGCCAGATCGGCTTCGGTGAGCGGTTTCCATCCGGTCTAGAATGGCCACACCCGCGCCGTGGGATGGGTCGCGCGCAGCCGCCGGGCCATGGGTATGCCGAGGATGGCCAAGCCGCCGACGGCGCCGTTGTAGTACAGCTTCCACACCGGATTGACGCTCTTGCGCGCGGTGTCCACGTAGCGGAATTCCGGCACGTCGTCGGGCCCGTGCTCACGCCCGCGCTTGGGCTGCAGGGTGGTGAGGGTGTCCCGCGGGGGACAGCCCCAGAACGGGAAGGGGCCGCCGGTCAGGCGGCGATTGATCTCCGAGCCGACCCCAAAGCGGTTGTTGGTGTTGTCGGCCTTGTCCTTGACCATCTTGGCCAGTTGATCCCACACCGCCCGCCATGGCTGCTCGCCGGCGAGTTTGAGCCCGGGGGCCAGTCCGCGCGGAAAGCCGAGCGGAAAGTCGAAGCCCACCAGGGTGCGCTCGCGGCGCTTGACCCGGTCGTCCAGGACCGCGGCGATCAACGCCTCGCCCTTGGCGCGGGTGGGCGGATTGTGGGCCTCGAAAGCCAGGCGGAAACGCACGTCGCGCTTGAGCACCCCGATCCAGACCGAATCCGTCCCACTCACCGCTTTCGAGGCGGCGCTCCACTGGACGATCACATAGGCGTTGAACAGCCGGGCCACGTTGCTCTCTAGTGTGCTGGTTTTGAGGTTCGCCAGCTCATTGGATCGGCTCCACAGCGAACTTCAGAACCAAAAAGCACACTAGAAAACCTTACACTTGCTAGTGTCCTCGTCGATTTCCGAAGTTCGTCGGAGACCGCCATCGTGCACAAGCGAACTTCGGAATCGGGACACTAGAACCGGCGTGGCCGCCTTGGAAGGGACTCTTCGTCAGGACGGGGAGCCCTAATTGAGCTTGACCAGCATCTTGCCGAGGTTCTCGCCCTTGAACAGCTTGAGGAAGGCGTCCGGGGCTCGCTCGATGCCCGCCTCCACGGTTTCCCGCCATTTGACCTTGCCCTGGGCGATCCAGGCGGACATGTCGCGGATGAACGGCTCCTGCATGTCCATGTGGCTCGAAACGATGAAGCCTTCGAGCCGCAGCTGCTTGCCCACGGCCATGATCAGGCCGCGGACGCCGGGACCGAGATCGGTGGCGTTGTATTGCGAGATCATGCCGCATAAGGCGAAGCGGCCGAACGGCCGCGCAGCCATCAGCGCCGCCTCCATGTGGGCGCCGCCGACATTTTCGAAATAGACGTCGATCCCTTCGGGGGCCGCGCGCATCAGCGCCGCCGTCAGGTCCGGTTCGGCCTTGTAGTCGATCACCTCATCGACCCCCAGTTCCTTGAGGTAGGCGACCTTTTCAGCCCCGCCGGCTGAGCCGATCACCTTGTGTCCCTTGAGCTTGGCGATCTGGCAGACGACCTGGCCGACGGCCCCGGCCGCTGCGGAGACAAACACCACGTCGCCGTCCTTGAGGGCGGCGATCTTCAGCAGGCCGATATAGGCCGTCATGCCGGGCATGCCGGCTACGCCCAGAAACGCCTGCTCCGGCAGTCCGTAGGTGTCCAGCTTCTGGACCGCCGCCGCCGGGGCGTTGAAGGCTTCGCGCCAGCCGAAAAAGCTCTGCACGGGATCGCCGGCCTTGAAGGCCGGATCATTGGAGGCGGTCACCTCGCCGACCGCGCCGCCCTGCATCGCCTCGCCGAGCTGGAAGGGCGGAGCATAGCTGCGCACGTCGTTCATGCGGCCACGCATATAGGGATCGACGGTCATCCAGTGGTTGCGCACCTGGACCTCGCCTGGGGCCGGATCGGGCAGGGTGACGGTGGCCAGTTCGAAGTTTTCGGGCTGGGGGATGCCGACCGGGCGGCTCCTGAGGCGGATTTCCTTCGACGTGGTCATGGCGCGTCTCTCCAAGTTGCGGCGCCTGCTCTAGCGCGGACCCGCCCCGGGCTCCAGTGGCGCGCCTGGCTCGGGGCTGATAGGCCGGGGTCATGAGATCCACCTTGCGCGCCGGCGTGATCGGGGCCGGCGTCTTCGGCGGCTACCACGCGGCCAAATACGCCCAATCCGCCGACGTCGACCTGGCCGCGGTGCTCGATCCCCACCCGGAACGGGCCGGGGGACTGGCCGGGCGCTTCGGCGGTCGCGCCTTCGCCGACCTGGAGGCGTTTCTCGCCGCCGTCGACCTGGTCTCCATCGCCACTCCGGCCATCCACCACGGACGCCTGGCGCTGGCGGCCCTGCGCGCTGGCAAGCATGTCTATGTCGAAAAGCCCATCGCCGTGGCCCCGGAGGAGGCCGACGCCATCGTCGCCGAGGCCCGCGGCCGGGGTCTGGTCGCCGCCTGCGGCTTCCTGGAGCGGGCGGCTTTCGCGGCGCTGGGCCTATACGCCATTCCGCGCCCGCCGCTGCGCATGGAATGCGCCCGACTGGGGCCGGCCTCGCCGCGCAACCTGGATGTCTCGGTGGTGGTCGACCTGATGATCCACGACCTCGATCTCGCGCTCCATCTCACCCCCGCCGAGCCCCTGACGGTGGAGGCCGAAGGCGCGCGGATGGCCAATCTCCACCTGGACGAGGCCGCGGCCGAGGTTGGCTTTGACGATGGCTTTCAGGCGCTGTTTCGCGCCTCACGGGTGGCCGACACGCGCGAGCGGACTCTGACCCTGGTGTACGCCGAAGGCGAGGTGCGCCTCGACTTGCTGGCCCACCGACTGGAAAACACCACCCCGTGGCCGCTGGACGCCGCCTTCGAAGAAAGCCCGGGCGGGCGCGACCGCCTGGGGACCAGCCTGGCCGCGTTCGTCGCCGCCGTGCGCGGGGAGGGCGCGCCGCTGGCCGACGCCATCGATGGGGCCCGCGCCCTGGACCTGGCCCTTGCGGTCGAGCACGCGGTGGGCGGATAAGGCCGCTTCGCCACGGAGACCGCCGCCATGTCCAACGCCCACGACTTTTCCTTCACCAGCATCGATGGCGCGCCCCTGCCGATGGCCGGCTTCAAGGGCAAGGCGGTGCTGGTCGTCAACACCGCCTCAAAATGCGGCCTGACTCCGCAGTACGAAGGCCTGGAAACGCTCTACCGCGATTGGCGCGACAAGGGCTTGGTGGTGCTGGGCGTGCCCTGCAATCAGTTCGCCGGCCAGGAACCTGGGGCCGAAGCGGAGATCAAGGACTTCTGCGCCTTGAATTATCAGGTGGATTTTCCGATGACCGCCAAAACCGAGGTCAAGGACACCGGCCGGCATCCTTTCTACGCCTGGGCCGAGGAGGCTCTGGGCGCGCCGGCCGTGCCGGTGTGGAATTTCCACAAGATCCTTATCGGACCGGACGGCGAGGCGATCGCCGCCTTCGGCCCGCGCACCGATCCCCTCGATCCTGAGGTCACGGGGGCGGTTTCGGCCAGTCTCTGAGCCGGGGTGAAGACCCTATTCGCATGAGGACTTTGGGCCTCATTGGCGGCCTCAGCTGGGAGAGCACGGCCACCTATTACCGACTGCTCAACCAGATCGCGCGCGAACGCCTGGGCGGCCACCACTCGGCAGAACTGTTGATGTATTCGCTCGACTTCGCGCCCATCGCGGTCATGCACGCGGCGGGCGATTGGCCGGCCGCCACGGAAGTCATGATCGACGTCGCTCGTCGTTTGGAGCGCGGCGGCGCCGACGCGCTCGTCATCTGCTCGAACACCATGCACAAGACGGCTGACGACGTGCGTGCGTCGGTGGCCATTCCCCTGATCTCAATCATGGAAGCTACAGCGGCCCAGGTTCGCGCGGCGGCGGTGCGCCGGCCGCTGTTGCTGGGCACTCGGTTCACCATGGAGCAGGCGTTCTACGTCGACGGGCTGAGGGCCGGCGGGGTGACGCCGGTGGTTCCGCCCGTGGACGCCCGCGACTGGTTGCACGGGATCATTTACGACGAACTGGTCCAGGGTAGGGTCGAGCCGGCCTCGCGCCGGGCCTTCGTCGCCATGGTCGAACAGGCCGTGGCCGACGAGGGCGTGGATGGGGCGATCCTCGGCTGCACCGAGCTTGGGCTGTTGGTTTCCTCTGACGACCTGCCCGTGCCGGCGTTCGACACCACCGAACTCCACGCCCAGGCGGCCATGGATTTCGCGCTGGACTGAAATCGCGTCTAGGGAAGAGGCGAAACCCCGAAGGCCCAGCGATGGATGGCGAGCACGCCAGCCCAGATGGCCACCGCCAGGACTATGCGCCACCAGCCGATCTCGGCCAGGTCCAGCCTTTGGCGGCGGGCCAGGATGGCTGCGAACGGCACGTTCGACGTGCGGGCGGCGAAGGCGTCCCACGCCTCTCCGAGGGCGCGTTTGCGCTTGGCGTCGATGCTGGTCGTGCCAAACAGAGCCAGAAGCAGGAGCGAGCCGAACAGCACCAGGGCGGCGACGCTGCCATTGACCAGGAGATGCCCTCCGGCCCAGATCGCCACGCCCCACAGGAACGGATG
>DASXMK010000290.1:0-6374 GCA_036495705.1 Caulobacteraceae bacterium
CACCGAGGGAGTCCGCCAGCGCCGCTTCCAGTTCCTTCACCGCGTCCGTTTTTGCGCACGAAGCGAGCGCGACCGCCATTACCAGGATGTAACGTGGCCGGTAGCGGCTTTGCTATAGTTTGACCGAGAATCTCCCCCTTCCGAAGGCTCCTTGAATGACCCCTACGCGCCTGCTGTGGGCCCTCCTGCTCACCACCGCTCCGCTCGCCGCCCACGCCGCCCTGCCCCGGTTCCCCCAGCCTTATGGCGAGGGTATCGTGTTCGTGGCCGACGGCAATGTCTGGTCGGTGGCCAAGACCGGCGGCGCCGCCGTGCGCCTGACCAGCGCCCCCGGCCAGGACCTGTTCCCCCGGGTTTCGCCGGATGGCCGATGGATCGCCTACACCGAGGCCAGCAAGGCCGGCACCGACATCTGGGTCATCCCGGCCGAGGGCGGGGCGGCGCGCCGACTGACCTATCATCCGACCACGGAGGCAGGCACCGGCGGGCGCCACGGGCCAGACAACATGGTCGTGACCTGGACGCCCGATTCCCAGAACGTGGTCTATCTGACCAAGCGCAACCAGTGGAACGGCTGGATCCAGGAGATGTACAAAGTCCCGGTCGCCGGCGGGGCGCCCTCGCCCATGCCGATCGACAGCGCCGTCGGCCTGGCGACCTTCGGCCCCGACGGTCACACCATCGCCTACAACCGCATCTTCCGTAACTTCCGCACTTGGAAGCGCTACAACGGCGGCCTGGCGCAGCAGGTGTTCACCTACGACTTCAACAGCCGTCAGCTGAACCAGGTCACCGACTGGTCGGGCACCAACACCTCGCCGATGTGGTGGGGCCGGCGCATCTATTTCCTCAGCGATCGCGACACTCACCGGCGCGCCAACCTCTGGGTCTATGACGAGGACAGCAAACAGACCCGGCAGGTCACCCACTTCACCGACTACGACATCGATTTCCCGGCCCTTGGCGGCGACGCCATCGCCTTCCAGCAAGGCGGCAAGCTTTGGCTCCTCGACCTGCCGAACGAGCAACTGCGCGAGGTTCCCATCAACGTCCCGGACGACAATCCGCGGGCGCGGCCCCATGTCGCCGAGGTGAAGGACCAGATCCGCGCCGACGATCCGGCCGGCCAGGTGGATTATGCGCTGGCGCCGAACGGCAAACGCACCCTGTTCGCTGCGCGCGGAGATATCTACAGCGTGCCGTCCAAGGACGGCGCGACGCGAGACCTGACAAACACCCAGAATGCCGACGAAGACCACCCCGCCTGGTCGCCCGACGGAAAACTCATCGCCTACACCACGGACATCTCGGGCGAGCAGGAGATCGCTGTTCGTCCTGCCGAAGGTGGTCCGGAACGGCTGTTGACCTCATTTGCGAGCGGATATTTCTATGGCCCGATCTTCTCGCCCGACGGCAGGACGCTCAGTTTCAGCGACGGCGAGCACAGGCTGTGGATCGTGGGCGTCGACGGCGGCGCGCCCCGACAGGTGGCTCAGGACAAGCTGAGCGAGATCCACGACCAGGCGTTCTCGCCGGACGGCCGCTGGCTCGCCTTCAGCATGGCGGCCCAAGGCGGCCGGCGCGACCTCTATATGTATGAAATCGCCACCGGCGCGGTGACCAGACTCGGCCCGGGTGGCGCCACCGACGCCAATCCGGTGTTCTCGCCCGACGGCAAGTACCTGTATTTCAACTCCAATCGAAATGAGAACGCCGTTCCCTCGGACATCGAGTTCGATTTCGCCATCCTGAAATCGACCGGCATCTACGGGATTCCTTTGGCCCGCGACAGTGCTTCACCCATGGCTCCGCGCTCAGACGAGGGCGATACCGGGCCCGACAAGTCGGGCGCCGACACCGAAGCGGCCAAAGCCGTCAGGGGCAAGGGCGGCGAGAGCAAGGGCCACGAAAACAAGGGCGGCGGGGGCAAGGCGCCGCCTGACCGTGTCGGCCCGATGGCGCCCATCCGCGTCGACCTGGAGGGTATGATGGACCGCGCCGTCGCCCTGCCCGTCGAAGGGGCGAACATGGCCCAGATCGATGCGCGCGACGACCGCGTTTTCTACCTGACCCAGCCGATCGGCCTGATCAGCGGGCATCTGAATGGCGAATCCTCGTCCCTGCATTTCTACGACCTCAAGAAGCGCAAGGATTTCGTCGTAACCGACAATGTCGACAGCTATTCGCTGTCGCTGGACGGCCAGAGGGTGCTGATCAAGCACGGCAAGGACTATACGGTTCTGGACGCCAAGGCCGACGCCGCCAAGGACGACGACAGCAAGAACAAGCTCGATCTGTCGCACATGCGCATGCTGGTCGATCCCCCCGTCGAATGGACTGAGATGTTCGACAACGCCTGGCGGCTGGAGCGGGACATGTTCTATTCGACGGTGATGAACGGCGTGGACTGGAGCGCCGTACACGCCAGCTACGGCAAGCTCCTGCCGCAGGTCGGGTCGCGCGAGGACCTCAACTATCTGATCGGCCAGATGATCGGCGAGATGAGCAACTCCCACACCTATGTCGGCGGCGGCGACGACGGGGACACAGGCCCCACGGTTCACGCCGCCTTGCTGGGCGCGGACTTCGCGCTCGACCCGGTTTCCGGCCGCTATCGTTTCGCGACCATCTATCCGGGCGACAACACCCGCGAAGAGTACAGAAGCCCGCTCACCGAGCCCGACCTCGACGTCAAGGCTGGAGATTATCTGCTGGCCGTGAACGGAACCGAGCTCGTCGCGCCCACCGATCCGGACCAGATGCTGCAGACCGACGACGCCAGCACGACCGTGGACCTCACCATCGCCGACAGCCCGAACGGCGCGCGCCGCCACATCGTCGTCAAACCGGTGGAAAAGGAACTCAGCCTGCGCGAAGCGGCGTGGATCGCCCATAACCGGGAGGTGGTGGACAAGCTTTCCGGCGGCCGGGTGGGGTATGTCTACATGTCCGACATGGAAAACCTGGGCATGCAGCAGTTCGTGCGCCAGTTCTATTCCCAACTCGAAAAGCAGGCCCTGATCGTCGACGACCGGTGGAACGGCGGCGGGTTCATCGCCCCCTTCCCGCTCGAGCGCCTGCGCCGGGTGCTGGTGGCGCTGGACGTCAACCGCGAGCGCGCGGTGGGCACCGAACCTCAGCAGGTGCTGAACGGGCCCAAGGTGGCGCTGCTCAACCATTGGTCGGCCTCGGACGGCGACATCTTCCCCTATCTCTTCCGACTGTATGGCCTGGGCCCTCTGGTGGGCACGCGCTCATGGGGCGGGGTTCGCGGCATTCGCGGCAATTGGCGGCTGATGGACGGCGGCTATGTGACGATACCGGAGGAGGCGTTGTTCACCACCGACAGCCGCTGGGCGGTGGAGAATCACGGGGTCGACCCGGACGTGGAGGTTGAGAATCAACCCGCTGATCTGCTCGCGGGCCACGACGCCCAGCTGGAGACGGCGGTGGCGATGATGTTGAAGGCCATCGCCAATCGGCCCGCCAGCCTGCCGACGCCCCCACCCCTGACCCCCGCCTATCCGGAAAGCGGCATCGTGCCCGGCGTGCCTTAAACTCCCGAGCGCGGGGCGCCTGCTTGCGATCCGCCCGCCTCATAGCCTAACTGCGCCACCGGGCAATCGCCGCGGAGCGTCGACTTGACCACGATCGTGGCGACCGAACCGCAGGCGCCGCCGAGCCGCAAGGTGTTCGGCCACCCACGGGGTCTGGGCGTCCTGGCGCTCACCGAACTGTGGGACCGGATTTCGTTTCACGGCATGCAGGCGGTGCTTGTCCTGTTCATGGTCGATCAGCTCCTGCGCCCTGGCCACGTAGAGCATATCGTCGGCTTCGCGCCGTTCCGGGCCGCCGTCGAAGGCGTCACCGGGCCGCTGTCGGTCCAGGCCCTCGCCTCGCAGATCTTCGGGCTCTATGTCGGCCTGGTCGCGGCCAGCCCGATGCTGGGCGGTTGGCTCGGTGACCGGATCCTCGGCCGCACGCGCACCGTCAACCTGGGCGCGGCGCTGATGACGGCGGGCCACTTCTGCATGGCCTTCGACGCCTCGTTCCTCCTGGCCCTGGCCTTGCTGATCGTCGGCGCCGGATGTCTGCGGGCCAATCTCTCGCCGCAACTGAGCGAGCTCTACGCGCCCGACGACCGCCGTCGCGAAGTCGCCTTCCAACTCTACGCCAGTATGATCAATCTCGGAGCCTTCATCGCCCCGCTGGCCAGCGGGGCGATGGCCCAGGCGTGGGGCTGGCACGCCGCCTTCGGCTTCGCCGGCTTTGGCATGCTGATCGGGTTGGTCGTCTATCTGGCGGGGCGGCGGGATCTGCCGGCCGTTTCGGCCCGGGCCCCCGGTTCAGGGCGCGCACGCCTGGAGCCCGCGGAGAGGCGGATCGTCTGGCTCCTGCTGCTCCTGGTCCCGGTGGCTTCGCTGTTCTGGATCGCCCAATCGCAAGTGTGGAACACCTACAATCTGTGGGCGCGGGACCATATTGAGTTGCGGTTCGGTGGCTGGACCATGCCGGTGGTGTGGCTGCAGTCCCTCGACGGCCTGGCCCCGTTCGCCCTGTTGCCGCCGATCCTGATGTTGTGGCGCTGGCAGGCAAAGCGGGGGACCGAGCCCGACGGCTTCGTCAAACTCGCCATCGGCTGCCTGATCTGCGCCGCCGGCACGGCGTGGCTGGCCGCCGCCGGCCTGGTGGTGGACGGGTCCGGGCGGACGCCCCTGATCTGGGCCGTGACCTTCCACATCGTCTCCAACCTCGGCTGGCTGTATTTCACCCCCACCGCCTCCGCCCTTTTCACCCGCTGCGCACCGCGTTCGGTCAATGGCGTGATGATCGGCGCGCTGTCGCTTTCGGTGACCATCGGCAGCCTGGTCAGCGGACGCCTGGGAGGACTCTACGAGCGCCTCGACCCGGCCGCCTTCTGGCTAATCCACGCCGCGCTCGTCGCCGCCGGCGGCCTGCTGTTCCTGGTTATCGGCAAGAGCCTCGGCCCCCGCCTCTACGACGTCGCCCCGCCGGTGGTCGCGGCGGCCGCGATCTGACGGCAAGTTTCACGCGTCTCATCTCCAAAACGCTTGTTCTTGCAGGCCGTTGTTCGTAATGACGGAGCCATGTCGGGGGTCTTCCTTTCCTATTCACGCGGCGATCGTGAACTCGCCAACTCGATCATCCGTGGTTTGCGGGCGGTCGGCGTCGTCGTCTGGTGGGACGAGGACATGCACAGCCTCGACTGGAACAAGGAGCTGGAACGGCAGATCGTCGAACTGGCCACCATCGTGGTGCTGTGGACGCCTAACTCGGCCAACAGCGACAATGTCAAGGATGAGGCCCGGCTGGGGCTTGAGAGCTCCAAACTGATCAATGTCATTGTCGGCATGGCGAAGCCGCCATTCCCGTTCGATCGGGTCAACGGCCTGCCACTGGACGGCTGGGTCGAGCACGAGCCCAACGGAGCATGGACGCGCCTGGTTCAGAGCATCGAGGAAAAGGTGGTCGCCAAGGGCGGGGCGGCCAAGGGCGATTTCACCGGGGCGCTGGCGCGCCGGGAAGAGGTTCTGAAACAGCGACTCCATGCGCTGGCCAGGGCCCAGGAGGCCCTCGACGAGGCGCAGGCGCGCGAAGCCGAGACCACCGAAGCCGCCCAGGCGGCGCAGACCACTTACGTCCGCGCCGAGGAACAGCACGTGCGGGTGATGGAGATGCGCGCCACGCACCTGATCCTGAGCGCGGCGGCGCAGGAATACGAAGCCGCCCGCGCCGCCAAGGAAGACGCCGACCGGGCGCTGCGGGCTTCCAAAGGCGAGGTCAAGGGCGCCCAGCGCGAAGTGGCCCTGGCCAAGGCGGCGCTGGAACATCCGGAATCAACTGACGCCCCGAAACAAGCGAAAGCCGCGCCGCCGATTTCCGCCGCCGCCGAACCCATGGCCGCTGCGGTCGAACCGGTGGCCGCGGCCCCGGCCCCAAAAGCCGAAAAGGTCCCGACGCCCGTCGCCAAGCCCGCGCCTGAACCCGCGCCCGCCGCCGCCCTCACGTCGGCGCCTGCGTCAGCACCTTCGCCCGCATCCGCCCCTTCGCCTGCATCCGCCCCTGCGCCGGCGCGAGCGTCGCAGCCCGCACCGGCCAAAGCCGAGCCGGCCAAGACCGAGGCGCCGAAACCGGCTGGATCGGGCCGGATGAACCTGATCTTCGGCGGCGCCGCAGTGCTCCTGTCGGCCGGCGTCGGCGCGGCCGTGATCAACATGCTGCATCATCCCGCGCCGGCCGGTCGGGCCGCAGCGCCGGCCGCCGCGTCGAAGTCCGCTTCAGGCCCCACACCCGCTGACCCGACCGCCATGGCGGTGAAGGCTGCGGCGGCGATCGCCGGCAAATGGGCGCCG
>DASXMK010000291.1:0-4757 GCA_036495705.1 Caulobacteraceae bacterium
CGGCCTTCACGCGGGCCACCAGTCCCTCGATCAGCGATACATATCCCCAGAAAATCCCCGACTGCATGGCCGCCACGGTGTCGCGGCCGATCACCGCCGCCGGCTTTTGGATAGCCACCCTAGGCAGGCGCGCGGCGGCGTCGTGCAGGGCCTGGATCGACAGGTGGATGCCGGGTGCGATCACACCGCCCTCGAAGGCGCCGTCGGCGGCGACGAGGTCGAAGGTGGTGGCCGTGCCAGAGTCGACGACCAGCAAGGCGCCGCCATAGGCGCTGTGGGCGCCGATGGCGTTGACCAGACGGTCCGACCCGGCCTCGGAAGGCTTGCCGATGCGCACCTCGATGCCGAGATCGACATTCTCGCCGATCACCATCGGCTCCAGATGCAGATAACGCCGGGCCAGATTGCGCAGGTTGAACAGCGACTGCGGCACCACGCTGGAGATGATGCAGGCGTCCATGGCCTCCATGGCCAGGCCGCCCATGGCAAGTAACTGGGTCAGCCAGACGGCGTATTCATCGGCGGTGCGCAACGGGTCGGTGCTGGCGCGCCATTGGGCGATCCACGCGTTTCCGTCATGCACCGCAAAGAGGGTGTTGGTGTTGCCCTGCTCAATGGCCAGAAGCACGCTCGCAGCCCCCCTACACCCTAGAAGAATACATCGCCGGCGGTGATCCGGCGAACGACGCCGTCAGTGGTCCGCAGGCGCAGCGCGCCGTCAGGGTCCAGACCCTCGGCGATCCCTTCAAGGGTTTCGCTCGGCAGGCGGGCGAGGCAGCGCTCGCCGATGCCGTGAGCGCGCTCGGTCCAGGCCGCGGCGATGGGCGGGAAGCCAGTCCGCTCCCAGACCTCACGCCAGGTCTCCAGGGCGCCCGCCAGCACGGTTAAAGCGTCCAGCGGGGCCGGCGGCGGCGCGCGCATATGGGCGGCGAAGGTGGTGGCCGGGCGATCGGCGGCGGCCGGGGCCGAGGCCAGGTTGACGCCCATGCCGACGGCCACCCACAGCGCCTGACGCTCGAGGCTCCCGGACTCGACCAGTATGCCCGCGGCTTTGGACCCGGCCAGCAGCAGGTCATTGGGCCATTTCAGGCTGACCAGGGCGGGAGGAACGAAGGCGCGCGCCAAGTCGGCGACGGCCAGGGCGGCGACGAACGAAACCTGGGCGGCCTCGGCCGGCCGTCGCTCGGCGACGAACAGATAAGTGGCGGCGAGATTACCGGCGCCGGTCTCCCAGGCCCGCCCGCGGCGCCCGCGGCCGGCGCTCTGGCGTTGGGCGGTGATCCACAGCGGGCCGGACTCCCCAGCTTCGGCCCGACGGCGGGCTTCGGCGTTAGTGGAATCGACCTCCTCGAGGGCGACGATGGGCGCGCGGTTCACCTCTAGCGCGGCGTCAGGGAGTCGGCCGCGACCCGCGCCCAGGGATAAAGAGCGACCAGGGCGATCATCACCGCCGGGAAGGCGAAGAGGGCGCTGGCGTAGGTGACGGCCACGGCTTCCCGCGGCGGCGCGTCGGTGGCCCCGGGCGTCGGGTCGAGCCACATCACCCGGATCAGCCGCAGGTAGTAGAAGGCGGCCACCACGCTGCCCACCAAGGCGATCACCGCGGCCGGAGCGAGGCCGGCGCCGATGGCCGCCTGGAAGACGAAAACCTTGCCCCAGAAACCGCTGAAGGGCGGCAGGCCGATGGCCGACAGGCAGAAGGCGGTCATGGCCAGGCACAGGCCCGGTCGCTCGCGCATCAGGCCGGCGAAATCGTCGAAGGTCTCCAGGGAGCGGCCGTCGCGGCTGAGCGCCGCCAGGCAGGCGAAAAACCCGGTCACGTCGACGACGTAAAGGACCATGAACAGCAGCACCGACTGCACCCCAGCCCCGCCGCCGGCCGCCAGGCCGACCAGGGCGTAGCCGATGTTGGCGATCGACGAATAGGCCCACAGGCGCTTGAGGTTGCGCTGGGCGAGACCGGCGAAGGCGCCCACGGCGACGCTGATCAGAGCCATGGCGATCAGCACCTGGCGCCACTGATGCGCCGCCCCGCCGAACGCCTCGACCAGGATTCTGGCCAGCAGCACCATGGCCGCGAGCTTGGGGGCGCCGGCGAAGAAGCCGACAATCGGCGTCGGCGCGCCTTCGTAAACGTCAGGGGTCCACATGTGGAACGGCGCGGCCGAGACCTTGAAGCCGAGGCCGCAGATCAGGAACACCAGGCCGAACAGCACGCCGGTCCCCGCCCCGGTTCCCGCCGCCTTGGCGATGGCCCCGAACTCGGTCGAGCCGGCGAAGCCATAGATCAGCGAGGCGCCATAGAGCAGCAGGCCCGAGGACAAGGCCCCGAGGACAAAATATTTCAACCCGGCCTCGGACGAGCGGGCGTCGTCGCGCCGGAACGCCGCCAGGACATAGAGCGCCAGGGACTGCAACTCGAGCGAGACATAGAGCGCGATGAGGTCGCCGGCGGAGACCATCATGCCCATGCCAAGCGCGGCCAGGATCACCAGCACGGCGTATTCGAAGCGTTCGATTCCGCGCCTGGCGAACCAGCGCTGGCCAAGCGGTATGGCCGCGGCGCTGGCCAGATAGATGACGACTTTGGAGAAGATCGCGGCCGGATCGGCGATCAGCGCCCCGCCAAAGGCCCGCCCGTGCGGTCCGAGCACGGCGACGACGGCGGCGATCAGCAGGCTGGCCGAGGCGGCGCCGACAAAAGCCGCGCCGGCGCGATGGGCGAACGCGCCCCAGACCAACAGGGCCAGGGCCGCGGCGGCGAGGATCGCCTCCGGGCCGGCCAGCTGGAAGGATGCGGCAAAGCTCATCGCGCCCTCACCGGCCGCTCGCGGCGCGCCAGACGGCGACCAGATGGTCGGCCGAGGCGCCGGTGATGTGGAACACCAGGGCCGGCTGCAGGCCGATGACCAGGGTGGCGACGATGAGGGGCGCGAACACCAGGGCCTCGCGCCGCTCGAGATCGCCGATGGCCGCCAGGGCCGGGTTGACCAGCTCGCCGAACACCACGTTGCGATACAGGGTCAGGGCATAGACGGCCGAGAGGATGACCCCGGTGGCGGCCAGGATCGCCGGCCAAGTGCTGGCGGCATAGGTCCCGGTCAGGGCGGTGATCTCGCCGACGAAGCCGCTGGTGCCGGGCAGGCCGACATTGCCCATGGTGAACAGCATGAACACCGCCGCATAGAGCGGCATGCGATTGACGATGCCGCCATAGAAGGCGATCTCGCGGGTGTGCATGCGGTCGTAGACGACCCCCACGCACAGGAACAGCGCGCCGCTGATCACCCCGTGGCTGAGCATCTGGAACAGAGCCCCCTGCACGCCCAGCACATTGCCAGAGAAGATGCCGAGGGTGACGAAACCCATGTGGGCCACCGAGGAATAGGCGATCAGCTTCTTCATGTCGGTCTGCCGGAACGCCACCAGCGAGGTGTAGATGACGGCGATCACCGACAGGGCGAAGATCAGCGGTGTGAACTGCACGCTGGCGTTGGGAAACATCGGCAGGGAGAAGCGCAGGAAGCCGTAGCCGCCCATTTTCAACAGGATGCCGGCCAGGATCACCGAGCCGGCGGTCGGCGCCTCCACGTGGGCGTCGGGCAGCCAGGTGTGCACCGGCCACATCGGCAGCTTGACCGCGAACGAGGCGAAGAACGCCAGCCACAGCCAGGTCTGCACGGCCGGCGAGAAACGGTAGGCCATCAACGCCGGGATCGACGAGGTGTGGGCCATGCCGATCATCGCCAGGATGGCCGCCAGCATCAGCACCGAGCCCAGCAGGGTGTAGAGGAAGAACTTGAAGGCGGCGTAGACGCGGTTGGTCCCGCCCCAGATGCCGATGATCAGGAACATCGGGATCAGCTGGCCCTCGAAAAACAGATAGAAGACGATCAGGTCGAGGGCGCAGAACACCCCGATCACCAGGCTTTCGAGGACCAGGAAGGCGATCATATATTCCACCACCCGCTGGGTGATGGAGCGCCAGCTGGCCAGGATGCACAGCGGCATCAGGAAGGCGGTCAGCAGCACGAACAGCACCGAGATGCCGTCGACGCCCATGCGGTAGTGCAGGCCGGCGAACCAGGCCGCGTCCTCGGTGAACTGGAAGGCGCTCGAGGCCGGGTTGAAGGCCAGCACCAGCAGCACCGAAAGGGCGAACACCGCCGTGGTGGTGGCCAGCGCGATCCAGCGGGCGGAATTGTCGCGATCCTCCTCCCGCGGGCCGGCGAACTGGCGCAGGACCATGATCCCGGCGACGCCCAGCATAGGCAGGAAGGTGATGAGCGTGAGCATCGCCTAGGTCCTGAACGCCCACAGGGCGTAGGACAGCAGGCCGGCCACCCCGATCAGCATCACAAAGGCGTAGTGATAGACGTAGCCCGTCTGCAGCCGTCCGGTGGCCTGGCCCACGGCATAGGATAGCGAGGAGACGCCGTCCGGCCCCAGGCCATCGATCAGGCGCTGGTCGCCGCCTTTCCAGAACAGGTCGCCCAGGAACTTGGCGCCGCGCACCAACGTGGCGTCGTAGATCTCGTCGAAATACCATTTGTTGTAGAGGAACGCCCACACCGGCCCGCGGGCCAACCGCGCGCCCAAGCCTTCGCGCCGGATGTAAACCCACCAGGCGCCGACGAAGCCGATGGCGGTGACGCTCAGGGGGGCCAAGGCGACCCAGGCCGGCAAAGCCTTGGCCCCCACCGCGACCGGACCCGTGGCGATGGGGGCCAAGGCTTTGCCGGCCTGGGTCGCCTGGG